>CAZKNR010000238.1:0-10784 GCA_964553925.1 uncultured Acidobacteriota bacterium | reverse complement strand
CATCGTCCGCGGCACTACCAGCCGCAAGATCGTGGGCATGGTGCGCCACGCGGGCGCGAAGGAGATCCACCTCCGCATCTCGTCCCCCCCGACCACCGGCCCCTGCCACTACGGCATCGACACCCCGAAGCGCGAGGAGCTCATCGCCGCGACCCACAGCATCACCGAGATCACCCGCTTCGTCGGCGCCGATTCGCTGGGCTACCTCTCGCAGGAAGGGCTTCTCTCCGCAGTGGCGGAGGATCGCAACCGCTACTGCTCCGCCTGTTTCTCCGGCAACTATCCGGTGCCTCTCCCCGAGGAGGGCCGGGATCAGCTCAAACTCTTCGAGAAGGTAAGGGAATAGCCGTCGCTGCAGACCTGGCCGGTCGGCTAGACCACCAGCCGAGCTTAGGTTTTGCTACTGGGAGCAGCGTCGACAGGAAGATTGACGCTAAGAGCCAGGCGTACCAGATCTGGACGCCCTTTCGCCTGGGTTTTCGTGTGGATCGACTTGACCTGAGCGCGTACGGTGTTGGTCGACGTGCCTCGAATCTCGGCCAGCTCCCGGGTGGTGTGCCCCTGGACCAACAGCTCCAGCACCTTGCCCTCTGCCTTGGTCAGTCCGTACAGGGTCTCCATGCCAGCCGTCGAGATCACCGCACGGTTCTCGGGATCGATGGCCACCACAAGGGCACCCCGTAAACGTCCCGAGTAACCACCCGAGTGCGCGCCTATGGGTGAGACACCGGCGAGGAATGAATCCGCCCCTGAACGTCGCGGAATCGACAAGAGGACGCCGGTTTCAGCTTCTTGAGCCGCCGCTGTCGCCGCCGCGCGATGGACCGCCTGGGAAAAAGCGTTCCGGCTGCTCAAATCATGGGGTCTCAGACGGTGAGAGCTGTCGACCACGAATCCGTCGTCCAGAGAGACGATGCGGTCGGCCTCGCGGTTACGCACCACGACGTTGCCGTTGGAGGCCAGGATGAAGACGCCGATGTGGAATCGATCGAGAGTCTCCAGAATCGCGTGAAAGCGCGACTGGAGGAGAAGAAACGGGCGGGTCGTTTCCACCGCTTTCGCAAGATGAGGAACGAAGATCCCCGCGCGTTTAGATCTTTCGACACAACGGTGCGTTTGTCGACACCATAGGCCAGGGTCACCTGATCCAACCACGCGCGGGTGTCGTTCAAACGCGTCGCGAATCGGCGGAACACGCCAACCTGCTCCTGAAGTTTAAGTCAGCCCGTTAATTCCAAATGCAACATTGTGCTATTTCCATCTGCAAGCGCGTGTGTTTCTCCCGAAACGACAACCGCGTTTTCGAGGGGACGTGCCTGCAACGAGGCTCGCCCTCGGCCGCCAACTCGATCGCGAGTCCCTGGCTGGACGCCGACGTCGTGGTCCCCGACTCAAGCACCTTCGCCGCAGTCGGCTATCCTATCGGTCGAGGGCCTCCTCTCGGCCGCGGAGGAGGACCGGAGCCGCTGCCCTCGGTGTGCTTCTCCGGTATCGACCCCGTCCGCCTTCCCGAGGAGGGCAGGGAACAGTTGAAGCTGTTCGAGAAGGTTCAGGCAATGGATAGTTTCTTCGCGGTCAGGAAGGTTTTGGGTCCTTCCACAGGCGAACGATGAACCGGTCTTCGCTCTCGATGAGATCGGGTTCCGTGCCATTGTGTTCGCGCATTCCGTTGATGATCTTGCGGGGAACCCCGAGGCCGGTAGCCTCGACGTACCGGTAGTCACGGAGCACTTCCTTTACGAGCTCGTTTCGCGACGCACGATAGCCCGCCCGCATCTTGTCGACTGTGACCGTGTTTGGCAGTCGGCCGGGCGAGATCACCTCGAGGCGGTCGGAATAGATGGACAGTTCGATGTCCGTGACGGTAATCGTGTAATCACGATGAGCAATCGCGTTCACGACGGCTTCCCGGATCGCCTCCGAGGGATAGTCCCAGCGCTCCTGGCGACGCCCGCCGTCATCGACCCACGCCTTGACCGTCGTGTTTCGGCGAACGAAGTCGAGCGCCTGCTCGATGAGTCCGCTCTCGACGACGTCGCCAGCTTGGGAGAGGAGGGCTACGGCAGGGCCGCGCGATACGGTCCTCTCCTTCGCATTGTAGTCCTTCTCTGGACCCGAGTACGCTACCGACGTGATCCCCGCCTGGGGCAAATACTTGTTGGGGCGAATCCCAAACAATAGAAGACCCCCCGCACTCGGGATTGCGCGACCTCGGTCTTCCGCCATGATCTCAGTGTTCATGAGGAGGCGTTCCCAGCCTACGGCATCGACCTCGTCCGGGCACTCCTGCTTGCGAACATCCCGAAAGTAGTTGATCAGTCGCCGAAGGTCGAGGTCCGCGAGCGATGCACCGGGAACTAGCTTGCGGTCATACTGCAGACGGCCGGATTGCTGATATAGGCGCATCTCCTCGTCGTCTGTCGCATCGCGGGTCGTCGTGCCCACTCGCATCTGGGTCACCCACGCGGAAGCACGCTTCGCCTTGTACGGTTTGTCGGGGGCGTCCGCCGGCAAAGTGACGATCCCAACGACCTTCCCGGCCTCCCACTCTAATGTCTCCCAATACGGGATCGCGGCCGGGCGCAGGTGAGTGCGCGCAACCTCCATGACCCATTCCTCAGCCTTCTCGCGTTCTCGCGTCAGACCGGACACGGTACGATCGTTTTCGACGCCGAGGAGGATGTGGCCGCCCTCGAGATTGAGAAGCGCCGCCATCTCTTCTGCCAGCTTCTCCGGGCGGATGTCGTCACGCTTGAACTCCACGCCGGAGTTCTCGCCGTTCTGGATTAGGTCCGCCAGCTGCGTTCGATTCATAGCAATTCCTTCAGAATCCGTACTTTCGGCGACGGGTCTCGAAGGCTTCCTTGCCTCCTTCGAGGATCTCCTCCACTAGCTCCCGCACCTCGAGGGAGTCGATCGAACCCATATGTTCTCGTGCGATGCGTGCGCGTCCGTACTCGGCCTCACCCGAAGCGCTGAGACCCACGATGAGCTCAGCATCACCGAGAACAGGGATGTTGGCATTGTGAGTTGAGAAGACAAACTGTCGGCGCTGCTTCTCCTCTCGCATGCGTGGGACGACACCCTCCGTGATGAAACGGTTGTCGAGGTCGTCCTCCGGCTGGTCCAAGATGAGCGGCGCATCCGACTCGAGCAGGAGGAGCAGTAGGACGGCCGTGGCCTTTTGGCCCGTCGAGAGCTCCTCGAGCGCCTGCCACGAAGGAGGCTTCCCTACCGGTGCCGTGTTGAGCCGAATCGCCGTTGTCGGCGGCAGGTCGAGTTCTTCGATGCGCATGAGAACCTCAGGCTCCGCCTTGGCGAGTCGATCGGCCTGCCCTGGTGTGATCCCGTACGCCATTGTGAGCGCGTTTGTACCTCCCCGACACGCCTCGACAAACTTGGTGAGTGACAGCTCCTTTACCTGGGCAAGCGTCTCGATCGCCTCCGAGAGCCGACCCCCGACGTCGTCGCGCAGTATGCGAAAAAGTGGCTCACGATCTCCGGCTGCAGCAACCTCCACTTGAACACGGTCGCGGAGTTTCTGGTTGACCTTCTTAGCCGCTCGATCGAGACGACGGAATTCGTCCCCCTTGATGTCCTCCCACTCAGCCAGGAGTGAACGACGCCTGTCGCTATGTTCCTTCTCGAGGCGGCGGAGTTGATTTTGTCGCTCGCGGAGGGGCCGGAGATCCTCGATCTGACGCCGAAGCCGGATGAACTCCTCGCCGTCCACGCGAGACTTTTGAAGCTCTCGCAGGATTCGCTCGTACGCGGCCTGGACCTCCTTCTTCCGAGCCCTCCACTCTGTCTGAACGGCGGTGAATCCCTCGTCTGCGCGCTTCATCGCCTTTTCCAGGTCTTCGGTCACGCGTTCGAGGTCTTGTTCGAGCTGTACGAACACCGCGTTCGCTTGAGAGAGGATCTCCTTCCCAGGCAGATCCTCAAGCGCCTTGGGCGACAGGAACATGCGATCGATCGGAATCTCCCGCTTCAGGCTCTCCAGGCACTCCTGGAAAGGAGCGAGTCGTTCGGGGATCGAGGCAAGGATTTGCTCCTCGCGAACCAGAAGACTCTGCTCTCGGAGGCGATCTTCGATGCCGGCTTCCCGAAATCGCTCGAGCGTTTCCTCGAGGCCGGGGAGCGCCGCAAGACGCTCGCCGACCACTTTCATTTCGGATCGTGCCTCGATGAGGCTTCGCCGGTTCTTCTCCAGTTCCCGCCCTAACTCGGCCTTCCTGCGCTGAATCCCTTCGTCCGGGTCGAGAAAGCGCTCCAACAGGCGCGTGAGCTTGTCGCGCCGTTTCGTCAGCTCTGAGATCTCGTGCTGTCCATATACCTCGATTCGTGGGAGCACGTCCTTTGGTGATAGGTTCGAGACTTCTCCCCGTTCATCCCGAACCAGGGGCGGGTTGGGAATGGTCCGTTCGATGCTGTACTCGCGAACGGCGGGCCGGTGCGCGCGCACGAGAAGGGAGATCTTCGTGCCGCTTCTCAACACATGACGCACGATTCCTTCATGTGCTTCGCGGGCGTCATCGCCGACGGGGTCCAAGCCCAACACGGACCGAATGCTCTCCACGACAGTCGACTTCCCGGTACCGCGCCCCCCTACCAAGACGTTGAGGTTGGAATTGAAGTGGATCGCCGCACCATCGAGAAACCCTCCCTCCCAAGCAAGGGCGAGGAGTTCAGCGTGCTCCTCTACCTCGAGTTTGCCCTCTTTTGGGTTCAGACGAATGCGAGATCCTGGATCCAGAAAGGCTTGACGCAATCCTTCGATACTCACGAGGGACATCTTGATCCAGGTGGTTGCCGAAGAGTGGTCCAAGTCCTCGGGCACCGAGATATCTCGCGTGTTTATCACCGCAACTGCCAGCCTCTCATCAACTGGGTGCGCGCGGCGGTAGTCGGGGTTCTTGTTCTCCACGATCTGGCGTACTTCCTGCGGGAGATCCTCGACAGGACCTGGGATCTGTATCGCGAGCAGGTCGTCTGCCTGCCACGCGCGGATCCTCGCTTGGCCGCTGAGAGCCTTGAAGAGGCCCTTGTCCGTGGACACGTGCGCGGCGATTGCGACACCGCCGTGCTCGTGCACGGAGCGCAGGATCTCCGTGAAGCTCATGCTGGACAGGTCGGACGACGGTGTCGTCTTTGTGATTCCGAACTCGCCCAGGAAACGTCCGAGCCGCCCGTCCTCGGTGTCCTGTGGATAGATGCACAGCACGTGGACGCCCTCGCTGGACGAGAGCTCGAACCCAGGGAAAACGTGGATTCCACTACCGGCCGCAGCCTCCCGGAAGACCGACACGCTGCTCACGTCATTGTGGTCGGTCACAGCGAGAACAGAGACGCCAGTCTCGACTGCCTTATCGATTATGGCCTTCGCATGCGCTCCGGCATCGCGGCGTCCTGGTTTCCCCCTGAAGATACTCTCGTACTGATGCGCGTTCACCTGGAGTGCGCACCTGTGGAATACTGCGCCCGCAGGCAGAGTCTTCGCCCTCGCTATCGGATCGGTTTCGTTCTCTTTTGACCTTGCTATCGGCATCGGTCCTCTCGACTGGGCATTGGCCGAATAACCTCCTATATACCGAATAGTATCGCGCCTCGCTCGTCACGGCATGGTGGGGGTGCCTTTACGACTCAGGGAACTCTCGTGTCCATAGGGGCGACGACCCGTCAGGAGCCCCGCCCCGCCCCGCCCGTTCAGTGCTTCCCCGGGTCAAGCGGCACCCCTCGCCGGGTTGAGAGAATGTAGGCTTCGACGGACCTCAGCCGCGGATCGTTCTCCGGCAAAGGCTTGCCTTTCATCGGGTTCTCGATGCACCAGTTGATCATGTCGCGGAGGAGCGAGACCTTCTTACTCTGCATCTGGAACTTGGGATAGGTCTCGGGGTGGGTGTTCGCCCCGTCGGGGTGGCACATGTCGCACGAGACCCCGATGGTTCCGCCGAGGGCCTGCCAGCTATGGAAGTTCTTGTAGCCCTCCGCAATCCACTTTTCTTCCTCCTGCTTCCAGAGGAGCCGATCGCGTTCCGAGAACTTTGTCGGCTGTCCCGTTTCCAGTCCTGTCGTCTGGCCGCCCGGGGCTGGCTCCGTCTTCACGGCCATCGCCTCTTCCGCCTGCCAGGCTGCCCAGCGCTCCCCGCCTGCCGTCTGACGCCAGAGCATCATCATTTCCCGGGCGACGTTCCGGGCTTCCGGCGGCGCGAAGGCTTCGCCCGGCTTCAGTCCCGGGACCACGAAGGTCGACGCGCCGTCGCAAAGCGAGACTAGAACGTTCTCTCCCGAAGATGCCTGGGAAGCCGATGCACTTCGCCATAGCAAGATCGCGAGCGCGAGCCCGGCGAGAACCAACGACGCTGCGAGGGTGGCTCGCCGTCGGAAGGAACTCGTTATCTCCATGGCTTCACTCCTCGTCATTCAATAATTGACGTCCGTCTCGCGACGCGGACGATCAAAGGCGCCGTCCGAGTCGAGGTAGCGCGCGCTCACGCAAATGGAATTCCGGCTCCATAGTATTGTAGTGCTTGTCCACGCGTCCGCCCTCGAGAACGTCCACGCGGCCATCGCCGCAGCCATCGAACTCATCGAAGGGGTCCGCGCGGTTCATACGCACCGTCAGCTTGGGGAGACCCTCGGGAGCGTAGGGCCAGGGCCACGCGGTCGAGAGCATCCCGTGAAAGTGGATGTTCCCGATCTTGTGAGAGAGCATTTGATGGGTGTGTCCGTGAATGACGGTCACCGCCCGGAAGCGAGACAGGATGCTCTGTACCTCTTCGGCATCCTCCGTCCAGAAGTTCCAGCTCCGATAGATTTTGTAGAGCGGCGAATGGGAGAAGACGATAACCGGTGTGTCCTTGGAAATCTTCTCCAAGTCCCTTCGAAGCCAGTCGCGCTGCTCGGCACCCACGCTGAAAGAGGGAGTATTAGGGTTATCGATCTGTGCCATGGCGAGCATGCGGTCCATCGGGGTCATCTTTGGACCGGTCCAGTAGTCCTCGACAAGGACGGAGTTCAGCACGACGAAATGGACACCCTTGTGATCGAACGAGTACACGTCGCTTCCGAAGTGCTTCCGCCAGGCTTCACCCATGTCGAAGTACCAATCGTGCTCGCCGACCGTCATATAGAGCTTGGGCTTAAGCGACCTGAGAAGCTGAGCGCCCTCAGCGAGCTCGCCGGGCTGCCCGAGCTGAGCCAGGTCGCCGCCGAAGAGAACGAAGTCGGGCTGGGGGTCGAGCGCGTTCACGTCGTAGATGGCTTTGAGAGCGGCTCGCACGAACCGCTGGTTCAACTTCTTCTCGTACAAGTGCGTGTCGGAGATGTAGGCGAAGGTGAATGATGTCTCTGGCCTCTGATCGCGGACGACCTCAACGGCCTGGAACGAGTGAGGAAGAAGCCTCCCCGTAGCGAGTGCAGCCGCGGCCGCCTCTCCCGCAGCCTTGACGAATTGCCGACGGTTCAATCGAGTCGCTCGGTCAAAGAACGTGGAGCGGTCAGCTAGGTAGGTAGCGTCCGTACTCGTCCGTCATAACAGCACTCCGACTCTATCCCGTCCGGTCGCAGTATGGTAAAACTCGATTCAAGGGTTTCATACTGGCCCGCGTCGGATTGGTCAATACGTGAGGTGCAGATTATGTTCAACGTGGTCGTGCTAGTCCTGGGTAGCCACCTCTTTATGTCTCAGGTGGAGTCTTCGTCTGGAGCCGCGGCGCGCGTCGCAGATTGGCGCCTCTGGCTCGCGGAGACCGGGCCCAGTTCGCCACCGCCGAGCTTCAACCCGTGGCAGGCACAGCTTCCGCAGGACAGCCCGGCTCGCTTGCACAAGGAACGTCCTTCGCTCTACTGGACGCGCACCTCGTTGGACCTGATCGTCAAGTACCAGCTCAACCCCCTGAGGGCCTCGCGAGTACTCGCCCTCCTGCACGTGGCGATGAACGATGCATTGGTTCGAGGCGTCCGAGGAAGCGGAGACGAGCAGATCGCCTGGGTCGCCGTGAACCGTGCCGCAAGCCTCACACTGGCGGACCTCTTTCCTCAGGAACCGGCCGAGCGGTATGAAGCGAAAGGACTCGTCGCCGCTGCAGTCTTCGCCGGCGAAGCATCTCTACCAGAGTCTCGTCTGCGACTACCTCCGCCATCGAGAGCGCCGTGCGACCGAAACGGTCCTTCGCGCCGGCGTCGGCCCCGGCGCCCAGCAGCATCCCGATGACCTCCCGACGCTGGTTCGCCTGCGCGTCCAGGGTCTGTCGCCGGCTACGCGGGATGCACAGCATCAAGGGCGTCTCCCCATCCTTGGATGGCGCGTCGATCTCGGCGCCCGCGTCGAGGAGCAAGCGCACGACGCCGACGTGCGAGTTCTGAGCAGCAAAGTGAAGGGGCGTCAGGCTGTCGTGTTCGCCTCTTACGTTCACGTCCATGCCCTTTTGCAAGAGCGCGACGACGATTTCGGGGACACCCGTCGAGGCGGCGTAGTGAAGCGCCGGGGGGACGGGCTTGGCTCCCTTGACGAGCAGGGCATCGACGACTTCGATTCGTCCGGAGTGCGCCGCGGCGGCGAGGGGCGGAATATAACCTCTATCGAGCGTCGCACCGGCGTTCATCAATAGGGTTACCAGTTCCAGACTCCCTGCGAAGGCGGCAATGGTCAGCGGGCTGCCAGCGTTCACATCCGCCCCTCGTTTCAAAAGCGTCTTCGCGAACTCGACGCGCTGGTCCTTGACGGCGACGCTCAGGGCAGTCCGGACCGGCTCGCCTTTTGCCGCGTTCACATCCGCTCCTGCGTCCAGAAGCAGATTCACGGCATCGAGGCGACCGTTCTCCGCCGCCCAGATCAAGGACGTTTCGTACGCCCCGGCGTTGACGTCGGCGCCCCGTTCGAGAAGGAGCTTCATCATCGGGACATCCCCTCGAAAAGAGGCCCTCATGAGTGCCGTCCAACCTCGCGCGTTCGTCTGGTTCACCCTGGCGCCGGCATCCAGCAGGAGCCTGACGGCATCATAGGTGCTCATGAAGGCTGCCATGATGAGAGGCGTGTCACCGTCCGCTTCTGCCGCGTTTACGTCGGGGTTCCTCGCGAGAAGCGCGGCGAGGGCCCGCGTATCCCGCGACGAAGCGGCGCGGATGAGCACCTCCGGGGTGAGTTGGACGACCAAGCCCGACGCCTTGCCAGCCGTCTCGAGAAGGGCGAGCATTTCGGCGTTCTCGACCGCAAGCCGCATTGTCTCGGGGCGGATTCGTGCACCGGAAGCGAGGAGAAGCCGGGCCAACTCCACGTCTCCGCGAGCGACCGTCAGATCGAGAACGGTTTGACCCGAGGGGGACGGCCGGTTGGGATCGGCTCCCGCTGCGAGCAGCCGCTCCACGACTGTACGATGCCCTCCGTATGCGGCGGCGGCGAGCGGAGACAACCCGATGCCCGCTTCCGCGTCCGCCCTCACACCCGAGCGGAGAAGCTCGTTCACGACCGCGAGTTTCCCCTCGCCTGCCGCCGCCCGAAGCGTATCGCCACCGGCCGCGGCTCCGGCGGCGAGGAGCTCGCGTAGAACTTCGACGTGGCCGCCCGCAGCAGCCACGAGAAGCGCCGTGCGTCCTTCCTTCACCGCGTCGACGTCTGCACCTGCGGCCAGGAGGACTCGGACGGCTTCGAGGTGGCCTCCGGACGAGGCGGCGATGAGGGCCGTGAACCCGTGCCGTCGATCCCTTCCGTTCACGTTGTGGCCGGCCCGGACGAGGGTCCGAACGCCGTTCGCATCGCCTCTCGAGCAGGCCCTCAACAGATCGTCGCTCAGAAAGGAAGCGGTGGCCGTCTCGTCCACCCAGCTGGGCTCTCCCAACTCGGCAAGATCCTGACGCTCCGCCATGCGGAAGTGCCTGGTACGGGTGCAGCTACTGGTCCAAAACGGCGGCCGCGGGCGGGAGTCGGCGGCCACCCGCCCGGGAATAGACCAGGTTGCGCCGGCTACTCCTTCACCGCCCGCGTAGATCAGATACTCTTCTCCCACGACGAACGGATACCCGCAGGCGGTGCCGCCGCTCGAAGTGCCCACCTCGACGGTTCCTCGCACGACCCCCTTCCAGGCTCGTGAGACTCGGATGGTGTAACTGAACGCCATGGGGTAGCCTGCCGTGGTGAGGTCGACTTCCCGCATTGAAACGACAACCCCGAGGAAAACGGCCTCGCTCTCCTGAAGGGCCGCCTTCGGAGAAAGCGGCGGAAAACAGCTGCAGGGGAGCCCGGAACGCGCGGTAACGATGAGAGTCAGAAGGAGCATGGGGGCGAGACGGCGCGGTACCACGTTCCACCTCATAAGTATTTCCAAGCGAATGATAGAGACTTTGCGCCGTTTCCGCAATCAGAGTCGGAGAGGGGGCTTGTCGCTTGGAGCGGCTTCATCCGCGACTGGTGTCGGGACCGGCAAGGGATGAATCGAGGACCATCCCGAGCACACTTTCTTTTCCAGCAGCCCGCGGAGGAATTCCCGAACTCGTCCATGGAGTCGCAGCTGCAGCTTCGTATCCCGGGAGTGAAGCGCGGCGTCGCCGCAGGCAAGGACACTCTCGAGTACAAGACCGGGGAGCAACGCGGCGCTCAGGATGTGGCGAGGGTCGTGAGCTTCTACAACGAGACCGAAGGCGAGGGCATCTTCCCGACCCCGGTCGTCGGGCTCGTCGGAATTCTCGAGGATCGCACGCTGCGGGTGACGCACCATTTCAAGGGAAAGGGCGACCTCATTTATCTTCTGGGCGCGACGTCCGAGGAGTTCGGTGGGAGCGAGTAC
>CAZKNR010000237.1:0-16259 GCA_964553925.1 uncultured Acidobacteriota bacterium | reverse complement strand
AGAACCTCCCTCCCGCTCGCCTGCGAGGGGAGGAGGTCCGCGGCGAACCTACCAGAATGATCGGCAGGTTCCGATAAATTCTTGAGCTAATGCAAGATGATCAGCGGGCTTGGCTTAAATTAACTTGGGCGCGATGACTCTTAAAGCCCGTGCGCCTCGTCGACGAGGCGCAGGAGATGGCCCCCGAGGTCCTCAACGAGCTGAGGATCCTCTCCAGCGTCGACTTCGACTCGGCCTCGCTCCTCACCGTGGTGCTCGCCGGCGACGGGCGCCTCCTCGAGGTCCTGCGCCACGAGGACCTGGTGCCCCTGGGGAGCCGCATCCGGGCGCGGCTCCACCTTGAGTCCGCCTCCCGCGACGAACTCCTCGATCTCCTCAAGCACCCTCTCCTGAAGGCCGGGGGCGCGAGCCTCATGACGGCGGAGCTCATGGACACCCTGGTCGATCACGCCGCCGGCAACTGCCGCGTCCTCATGACCATGACTGGAGAGCTTCTCGCTAACGGTGTCGCCCAGGACCGTCACCCCCTCGACGAGAAGCTCTACCTCGAGGTCTTCCAGCCCCCCAAACCCAAAAAGCGCCAGCAGGAGTCGAAGCCGTGAGGGAGCCGGCCGAGTGTCTCAGTGTGATCCGCCTCGATGAGGTTATCGCGGAGGTGACGCGTGCGCGTTGGCTCATCGAAGGTCTTTGGGGATCATCGGCCGTGGGCATCATCGGCGGGGCCCTCAAGTGCTACAAATCCTGGCTCGGGCTCGATCTCGCCCTCAGCGTCGCCACCGGCACTCTGTGTCTGGGGTCCTATCCGGTCCTCGAGCCGGGGCCGGCCTTGATCTACCTGGCGGAGGACGACCTCGTGGTCGTGCGAGAGCGGGTCGAAGGAATCCTCCGTTACCGGGGTCTCGGCCTTCGCGGCCTCGCGATACACGCGATCACCGCCACCGGTCTGCGCCTGGACCGAGAGCGCGACCGAGCGCGTCTCTTCGAGACCGCAAGGACACTTGCCCCGAGGGTCCTCCTCCTCGACCCCCTGGTGAGGCTTCACGGCCTCGATGAGAACAACTCGAGCGAGGTGGCGGGGCTCCTGGGGTATCTCCGGATCCTTCAGCGTGAGCTCCACCTTGCCGTCGTCCTCGTCCACCACACCCGAAAGAACGCGCCGGCGGGAATTCAGGCCGGCCAGGGCCTGCGAGGATCGAGCGATCTTCACGCCTTCGGCGACTCAAACCTGTACTTGCGCCGAAGCGGCGAGCGGCTCGTCCTCGCCATGGAGCATCGCGCGGCGTCCCCTCCCGCTCCGGTCTACCCCGAGCTCGACGCCTCGGACGAAGAACGAGTCCACCTCGTGGTGAAGGGCTCGGTTGGCGAAGGCGACGGTGCCGGCCTCGAGCGCATCGAGGACCAGCTCGTCGCTCTCCTCTCTGAGGGGAAGGTGTTGACCCGCGCGGCGCTCCGGGATGCTCTGGCGGTGAAGAACGAGCGCCTGGGCCAGGTACTCCTCCGACTCGAAGAAGAGGGCCGCGTACACCGTGGTCCTCAGGGGTGGGGACTCCTCGCCTGAAGGTGAAGTCCTGGTCGTTCCCGTTCCCTCTATAGAGATGCAAGGGAACGGAACGCGCCAAGGGGGAAGGTGTGGGTCGCCGGAGGAGGTCGAGGGTGAGGCGGCGGGAGGAGCGCCTCCCCCTCGGGTCCAGGGAAAGGAAGCTGGCTCAAGCAACCTCAAATATCGTGGCGATGGGTGGATCAGAGAGCGTGATCACTCTCAAGAATGGAAGTACCTGACTTTCCGCGGGTCGGGCGGTGTGTTCTTCGAATTTCAGGGGACGTGTTGAGCGGCGGCCAGCTTGACCTGCCCGACCCGCGGAAAGTGCGAAGTAGGGTCACCAGCTTCCTTCTTTATTCCACATCCCATTGGAGGCTAAAGGTTTCGTGCTCGATTCTATCTCCGCCAACTTCCCTCCTCGCAAGTCGTATGTGGAATACCTCTTTACCGTCGTCTCGATTTAAAGAGATTCTTTCCTTCGATATCGCTCACTATAAGCTAAAGATGGGATGAATCAAACAGGTTTTCAACATAAAATAAAAATCATAAGAACTTTAATTAATTAGATTTGAGAAAATAACTTTCGCATTTTAAACATTTTTATCTAGGGAGTCTATATCTACGTAGTTCTAGTTTATATACTCTCTATTTAATAGTTCTATTCCACGCGGATTCAAGCCCGACCCGTTGGTCTCTCTGCTCTTTTTAATCAAATCGTTCATTGTACCATAACATATTTTAAATAAATAGTTTAAAGAAAAATTCTGCTCTGGTTTTTTACCGCAAAAGCCCTTGTCTTAGCATCGGCGTTCAATACAATGAGGTCTTTGCAGCCAGCAGGACTCGCTGCGCGACCAGCAGGAAAATGCAGTCGTTCGGAAATTGCGGCGGGAGGCCGTAACTCCTGGCCATACGAATGCCTTAAACTTTATGAATTAAATCTCTTAGGGTTGGTAAGGCTCCGGCGAGATGGGGAAGGGTAGCTTAAATGAAGATTCGCTGTGATCGGGGCGAGATCTTAGAAAAACTAGGGGGTATTTCCGGGATTATCCCTTCGAATTCCGCGAAGCCCGTTCTATACGACTTCCTGCTGCGCACAAGGAATGGATTCCTCCTGGCGGAAGCAACGGACCTCGAAATCTGCGGGAGGATTCAGATTGAGCGAGTGGAGGTTCTTGAAGAAGGTTCGCTGGCCCTCCCTGCCGCAAAGATGCTCGCAATCTTAAGAGAAATTCCCGCGAGCGTTACTGGAGTTTTTCTTGAGCGAATGGCAGATGGAACTAGCGCAATGCTCCGTGCTGATGGCTTCGAATTTAAGTTGTTTGGCCACGAACCGAGTGAATACCCGGTTAGCTCTGATGTCCCTCCGAAGACCGAGATGAAGGTATCTCGGGATGGCTTCGCTCAGTCGCTCCGGAGGGTTGCAATCGCTTCTTCGAGAGATTCCAGCCGCCATCAACTAGCGGGGGTATGCTTAGAAGCTACCGCCGACCGAATTACTTTGACCGCAACAGATGGAAAACGACTAACGAACGACACTGTTCGAATTAATGACCCGGGTCCCGAGAGGATCGAAGCCATTGTTCCAAACCGTGCAGTCGATGCGATACTAAAGATCCTTGCCGCCGGCGATCAGGGCAACCCTGATGAAAACTTTCAGCTTGGGTTCACGGAAACGGATATCTTCATCCGGTGTGGACCAAATCAATTGAATGCACGTCTCATCGAGGGAACCTACCCGAAATATCAAAATGCCTTCCCACGGGAAACCCCCGTTAAAGCACGTGTGAGGCGCTCCGAACTACTAGCGGCGGCAAGGAGCGCGCAGTTGATGGCTGATGACCAAACTTTCACCGTGATTTTCCGATTCGAGGGAAGCCAACTGGTTATCTGGTCTTCGGCAAAAAGCGTCGGCGAAACGAAGATTCAAATCAAAGCACTTGTAGAAAACGGCCCGCTTCAGATCCGCTTCAACCCTTCTTACTTCATTGACGCGCTTCGATGCATTGATGATGAAGAGGTCCGCATGGAGTTTGCTTCAGGAGATCGACCGGGAATCCTACGAGGAGGACAGAGCTATCGTCATCTCGTCATGCCCCTCGTCGTGGAAGAAACCTCATAGTTCGAGGTATGAAGGTCTCATTGAAACCCCACGCCGGCCCGGAATCCATAGGCCCAATCCTCAAACGCTGGCTATCCGATACCTGCCCGACCAGAACCGCCACGAGTGAAGAAATCGCTCGAAGATGGGAGAAGGTTGTTGGTCAGGAGACCGCTTCCTTCACACGAGTCTCAAGTTTCTCAGCCGGCGTCTTGACGGTGGAAGTTGCTTCCTCGCCGCTCCTCACCGAGCTGTCAACCTTCCGTCGGGAAGAATTGCTCCAAGCACTTCGGGGAATCGATGACCTATCGAATGTGAAAGCTCTCCGATTTAGAACAGCAATGATCGGAAACAGACACGGATTTTGAGGTTTTGATGGAACGAAGAGAGAACCCCAAGACATCCCATGGGGGGGAAGAAAGAGCGACAGCGCCGGGCGAAATAGACCCGGTCCAGGTGATGAGCATCGAAGCGGATACGAACGAGCTAGGCAAAGGAGACGGTTCGGATTCAGGCGATTACTCGGCCAAGAACATCGAAGTGCTCAAGGGGTTGGAAGCGGTCCGCAAGCGCCCCGACATGTACATCGGGGGCACGGATGAAGCGGGGCTCCACCATCTCGTGTACGAGGTCCTCGATAACTCCATCGACGAGGCTCTCCAAGGATGGTGCAAGAACATCAAGGTCAAGATCTACCTAGACGGGACAATCTCAATTCTCGACGACGGCAGAGGAATCCCCGTGGACATCCACGAGGAGGAAGGGCGCTCTGCTCTCGAGGTGGTCATGACCGTACTGCATGCCGGAGGGAAGTTCGATCACCGCTCCTACAAGGTTTCGGGAGGCCTTCACGGGGTCGGGGTCTCTGTCGTCTGTGCGCTGACCGAGTCGATGGAGGTCGAAGTGTATCGAGAGGACGCGAAGACCCGGGAACGGTTGGCCTACAAGCAGACCTATAAGCGAGGGGTTCCCACCTCTCCCGTGACACAAGTGGGGAAAGTGGACAAGCGGGGCACGCTCGTCCGCTTCAGGCCGGACTCTCTTATCTTCGAGACCATCGAGTTCAAGTACGACATCATCGCCAAGCGATGCCGCGAGCTGGCTTTCTTAAACCAGGGCGTGAAGATTTCGGTCAACGATGAGAGGACACAAAAGGAAGACGTCTTCTGTTACTTGGACGGAATTAAGGAATTCGTCCGGCACTACAACGCCTCCAAAGAAGTCGTGCACCGCGACATCGTCCACTTCGTGAAGGAGGACACAGCGAGCCACGTGTCGGTCGAGATCGCCATTCAGTACAACGACGAGTACTCGATGGAGAACATCTACTCCTTCGCGAACAACATCAACACCGCCCATGGCGGAACCCATCTGAGCGGTTTCAAGTCGGGCCTGACGCGAACCCTCAATAAGTACGCCAAGGACAGCCGCATCCTTAAGGACAACGAGGAGACCCCGGATGGAAACGACTATCTGGAAGGACTAGTCGGGGTCATCAGCGTCAAGCTTCCGAATCCAAAATTCGAGAGTCAGACCAAGGTCAAGCTCTCCAACACCGAGGTGGAGGGAATCGTCCAGCAGATCATCAACGAGAAGCTCGGGATCTACCTTGAAGAGAACCCCGTGACAGCCAAGGCGATCATTTACAAGGCCGTTCAAGCTCGGTCGGCGCGCGAAGCGGCCCGTAAAGCACGAGATCTCATCCGCCGCAAGAGCGTGCTCTCTTCGGGAAACCTCCCCGGCAAACTCGCCGACTGTAGCAGCCGCGATCCAGCCGCGTGCGAGCTGTTCATCGTAGAGGGCGACTCCGCCGGCGGTTCGGCCAAGGGTGGCCGGTTGAGGCAGTTCCAGGCGATCCTGCCGATTCGCGGCAAGATCATCAACGTCGAGAAAACCCGACTCGACAAGATGCTCAACCACACCGAAATCCAAACGATCATCTCCGCGATCGGAACCGGGATCGGCGAAGATGAGTTCGACATCGCGAAAATTCGATACCACAAAATCATCATCATGACCGATGCGGACGTCGACGGCTCGCACATCCGCACTCTGCTCCTGACGTTCTTCTTCCGACAAATGCCGAAGCTCATCGAAGCGGGCCATATCTTCATCGCCCAGCCTCCTCTGTACCGCATCAGCAAGAAGAGCAAGGAGTGGTATGTCCAGGACGAAAAGGAGATGGAACACAAGCTCTTCGAGTTGGGGACCGAAAGCGCCCGGCTGGTGCTCGAGGGCTCGCGCGAAGTGTTCGAAGGAAAGCGGCTCAGGGAACTCTGCGAGCTCATCGCCCGAATCGAAAAGTTCGAGCCAAGCTTGAAGCGCCGGGGAATTTCCATCGAGAGCTACCTCGATCGGCGCCATTCCGCTTCCGGGCCGTTCCCCCGTTACCGCGCAGAAGCCTCGGTATCGTTTCCCGGTCTGACCGCGGATGAGACCACTTCCGAAGGGATGCGATTCTGGTATTTCCACGATGAGATTGGGCGAGATTCTTTTCTTAAGCGCTTGCAGGAAACGCTCGGTGCGAAACCGTCCGTGGCCACCGAAGAGGACGGACTCGAGAAGCGCGAAGCGGCCCAGGTTGTCATCCGGAGCATCCACGAGGAAGAGGCCCTCCGCAAAATCGTGGACGAGGTCCAGGCGAGGAAATTCTCTCCGCGCTCGTTCCGAGTTCGCCGTCCGGAGTCGATCGGCGGCGCCCCGCCGCTCCAGATCGAACCGCTCGCTCGCATGCACTTCGGGGAGAGCGGATCCGGAGGGCAGCCCATTGTCGACATGGTCGGGATCGCCCAGGCCGTGAAGGCCCAAATCGAGGAAGGCAAGGGCTTCCGCACGCAGCGATTTAAAGGGCTGGGGGAGATGAATCCCGAGCAGCTTTTCGGGACCACCATGAACCCGGAGAAACGGACGATCCTGAAAGTGGGGCTCAAGGACGCCTACAAGGCCGACGAGTACTTCACAATCCTCATGGGGACCGACGTCGAGTCCCGGCGCAAATTTATCCAAGAACACGCGCTTGAGGTCAAGAACCTCGACATTTGAGGCAAGCAAGCGAAGACATGAGCGAAGAAAAGTTCGGTGCGGGACGCATCGTCGACCAGGACATCGAGGACGAACTCAAGACCTCCTACTTGACGTACGCCATGAGCGTCATCGTCCAGCGCGCGCTGCCCGATGTGCGCGACGGCCTGAAGCCCTCTCAGCGACGGATCCTCATGGCGATGAACGACCTCAACCTGGGGCCGGGAGCGCAGCACAGAAAGTGCGCCGCCATCGTCGGCGAGTGCATGGGAAAGTACCATCCCCACGGCGATCAGGCGATCTACCCCACCCTGGTGCGGCTCGCCCAGGATTTCAACACGCGGTACCCGCTGATCGACGGACAAGGCAATTTCGGCTCCATCGACGGCGATCCGCCCGCGGCCATGCGATACACGGAAGCGCGCATGACCCAGGCCGCGGTGGACCTGATGGCCGATCTCGATCACGACACCGTAGACTTGACGCGGAATTTCGACGACCGTTTCGACGAACCGACAGTGCTCCCATCTCGCCTCCCGAACCTCCTCGTCAACGGCTCGACCGGCATTGCGGTGGGTATGGCGACCAGCATGCCGCCGCACAACATCCGCGAGATCTGCCAGGGCATCATCTCGATCATTGAGAATCCGACCATCACCGTGGACGAGCTGATGCAGCAGATTCCCGGTCCGGACTTCCCCACCGGGGCGTTCATCTGCGGCCGCGCGGGCATCCGGAAGGCCTACCAGACCGGCCGCGGCCTCATCACGCTTCGTTCGAAGTACCACATCGACCAGGGGAAGACTCGGACCTCGATCATCTTCACCGAGATTCCCTATCAAGAGTCGAAGGAGCTCCTCATCAACCGCATCGTCGAAGCGGTGAAGGCCGAAAGCGTCACCGGGATCTCGGACGTGCGCGACGAGAGCGACAAGAAGATCCGCCTCGTCATCGAGCTGAAGCGCGACGCCGATGAAGATGTCGTCATCAACCAACTCTTCAAGCACACGTCGCTCCAGACCACCTTCAGCATCATCAACATCGCCCTCGTCAACGGCCGTCCGGAGACGCTGAACCTCAAGGAGCTGCTCAGCGAGTTCAAGAAGCACCGGATGGTCGTCATCCGGCGGCGCACGCGGCACCTTCTTCGAAAGGCCGAAGCGCGCCGGCACATCGTCGAGGGCCTCCTCAAGGCGCTTGATTCCATCGACGAGATCATCTCCCTCATCCGCGGTTCCGCCACGGTCGAGATTGCCGACGCAGGACTCGTGTCGCGGTTCGGTTTCACCGACATCCAGGCTCGCGAGATCCTCCAGATGCGCCTCCAGCGGCTCACGGGACTCGAGCGGACCAAGCTCGAAGATGAAAAGGCGAACCTGCTGGAAGAGATCCGAGACTACCGGGACATCCTCGCGAGCGAGCGGCGGGTCCTGGACATCATCATCGCGGACTGCAAGGAGATCCAAGGACGCTACGGCGACTCCCGCCGCACCGAGATCGTCGACGAGGTCGGCGACTTCAATCGCGAAGACCTCATCACCGAGGAGAAAGTCGTCGTGACGTTCAGCCTCGAAGGCTACGTGAAGCGCACCCCCTTGGTGACCTACCGAAGCCAGGGGAGAGGCGGGGTGGGGATCTCCGGCGGGTCCACAAGGACCGGGGATTTCATCAAGGACCTCTTCATCGCCTCCACTCACGACTACATCCTTCTGTTCACGACCCGAGGGCGCGTCTACTGGCTGAAAGTCTACGACACGCCCGACCTCGAGCGCACGTCGAAGGGTCGCGCTCTGGTCAACATGATCAAGCTCGAGCCGGAAGAGCAGGTGACGGGCGTCCTCTTCGTCGATGAATTCGACGAGCGACGGCAAATTGTCATGGCCACGCAACGGGGCGTCGTGAAGAAGACTCCGCTGTCGCACTTCGCCAACCCGAAAAGGACGGGGATCATCGCGATCACGCTCGAGGAAAACGAGGTGCTCATCGGCACCGAGCTGTGCCATCAGGGCCAGGAGATCATTCTGGCTACCCGCGATGGCATGGCGATTCGCTTCGCCGAATCCGACGTGCGAAGCATGGGCCGCAGCGCTCACGGGGTGGGTGGAATCAGCCTCCGCGAAGGGGACGAAGTCGTGGACATGGTAATCGTCGACGCCGTCGCGAGCGACGCTCCGCCGGCTCCGGATGGGGAGGCGGCGGCCGATGAAACCGCCGCAGAGACGAAGACTACCGCGTCGCCCGTCGAAACACCGCCCCCGCCGGCGGCGAGCGAGGACGCAGGGGGTGAGACCGTTCTTCCGCTTGCGGCGGGCGAGCGGACGCTCCTCACCGTCTGCGAGAACGGACACGGGAAGCGGACCCGGATCGCCGAGTACCGGCTTCAGGGGCGAAACGGAACCGGGATCATCAACATCCGCACTTCCGAACGCAACGGAAAGGTGGTCGGCCTCAAAGCGGTCACGGACGAGGACGACATCGTGCTGATCACGTCGCAAGGGCAGGTGATGCGGACTTCGGTCGCAACGATTCGCGCGATCGGACGAGCCACCCAGGGGGTCCGGATTATCAAGCTGCGGGAAGAAGACCGCCTCGTCTCGGTCGAGAAGGTGGCCGGGGGCGCGAAGGAAACGGCCGGTGAGCCGGAGGGCGACCCCACCGCCCCGGTGGAGGGACCTGAGATGGACCCCGACCGGCCACCGGAGATTCCAGACCAAGGCGGGGAGTGAACCTCCCCGAAAAATTCAATGGCTTCATGGACGGGCGGCTCAAGGGCTGAAGGCTTTTCTGCGAAGCCGATCATCGTCCAGAGCGACCGGACGATCTTTGTCGAGGTCGACCACCCCCGCTATCCGGAGGCAAGGGATCGTCTCATGGGCTTCGCCGAGCTGGAGAAGAGCCCGGAACGGATCCACGTCTACCGCCTGACTCCGCTTTCGCTCTGGAACGCCGCAGCGGGCGGTCTCAAGGCCGATGAAATCGTGGCGATCCTGACCGACCTATCCCGGTATCCGATCCCCTTGGCCGTGCGCAAGGAGATCCAGGACATGGTGAGCCGATTCGGGCTCCTCAAACTCGAGCGCGAATCAAGCGGAGCGCTCCTCCTCTCTTCCTGCGACCCGCTCGTCCTCGAAGAGATCCGCGCCCTCAAGCACCTGAAGGACTACTTCCTCCCTGTAGATCGCCGGCCGATCGACGACGGGAAACTCGGCGTGCGCCCCGAGTACCGAGGGCAGGTGAAACTCGCTCTCATGAAGCTCGGCTATCCCGTGGATGACCTGGCCGGTTACCACGCAGGAAGGCCGTTCCCTATTTCTCTCAGAAGCGAGTTGCCCGACGGGCGGTCCTTCGCGCTCCGCGATTATCAGCGGGAAGCGGTCGCGGCCTTCCACGCCGGCGGAAAGGCCAGCGGAGGCTGCGGCGTCGTAGTGCTTCCCTGCGGAGCGGGCAAGACGATCGTCGGGATCGGCGCCATGGCCGCCGTTGGAGAAGAGTGCCTCGTCCTCAGCACCAACATCACCGCTTTGCGCCAGTGGCGCCGGGAGCTCCTCGAGAAGACGCAACTCCGCCCCGAAGAGATCGGCGAGTATTCGAGCGAGGCGAAAGAAATCCGGCCGGTGACGCTGACGACGTACCAGATCCTCACCCACCGCCGCACTCGAACGGAGGGGTTCCGACATTTCCAGCTCTTCTCCGACCATTCCTGGGGGCTGATCATCTACGACGAAGTGCACCTTTTGCCGGCGCCGGTCTTCCGATTCACAGCCGAAATCCAGGCGACGAGGCGGCTCGGCCTGACGGCCACCATGGTCCGCGAGGATGGTAAAGAGAACGAGGTGTTCAGCCTGATCGGGCCGAAGAAGTTCGATGTCCCATGGCGCCTCCTCGAAGGAGCGGGCTGGATCGCCGAGGCTGGCTGCGTTGAGGTCCGGACCGACCTCGAAGATGCCACCCGCCGGGAATACGTCGTCGCGGGCAATCGGGAGAAGTTCCGCATCGCCTCCGAAAACCCACGCAAGGTCGAGGTCGTGAAACAGCTCGTCGAGCGCCATCGCGGGGAGCTGATCCTCATCATCGGCCAGTACATCGACCAGCTCCGCATCCTCCATCGCGAGCTTGGAGCTCCGCTGATCACGGGGAAAACCCCGAACCGCGAGCGCGAAGACCTCTACGACGCCTTCCGCCGCGGCGAGCTGACGGTGCTCATCGTCAGCAAGGTCGGCAACTTCGCAATCGACCTTCCCGACGCCAGCGTCGCGATTCAGGTCTCCGGGACGTTCGGCTCCCGCCAGGAGGAGGCGCAGAGGCTCGGTAGGATCCTCCGTCCAAAGGAGGACGGCGGTCCGGCCATCTTCTATTCGGTCGTTTCGCGCAACTCGAGAGAGCAGGTCTTCGCCGAGCGGCGGCAGCGGTTCCTGACGGAGCAAGGCTACGCGTACGAAATCATCGACGCGGTCGCCTCTCCCGCGCGCGAGTTGCCATCATCTTCCTCGCGCAGGAGGGCGTGATGGATGTCGAGGCGCTCCTGCGCGAGGCCCGCAAAGCCCAGCTCCAGGAGTATTACCTCCGATGGTTCCCGGGCGACGAGCTGATCGGCTCGAGGGAGAGACTCGTCGAGCGTCTGGGGTCCGCCATGCGCGATCCGCAGAAAGTGCGCGCGCGGTTTGACCGCTTCACCCGTTCCGCCCGCGATTTCGTTCTCGCCCTCCTCTCGCGGGAGGGCTACCACGCCTCCTTGGCCGAGATCCGTTCCGACCGCCGGGCTCGGTCGATCGAGGACTTCGAAGTGGAGGGGCTCGTCCGCGTCCTCCTCGATGAAGGGATCATTGGCGCCGAAAGCAGGCCCGGCTCGGACGGCGGATGGCACGAGGTGTTCCAGATCCCGACCGAGATCGGAGATGCCCTCCGCCGCACGGTGGACATCGAAGAGCGCGATGTGGCCGGCATGCTCTGTATGCGCGAGCGGTTCAAGGGCGAAGCCGCGGCGGCGGAGATGGGCGACTTGGCCGGCCCCGCGTCGGTCGAGAATCGTCTCGGCGGTCTCGGCGATGCCGCCCTTGCCGATCTGATCCGACTGGCGATCCGCGAATTCGGGGGGATCCTGACTCCGTCGCGTCACGCGCCGCTTCGAGCCGATGCCGCCGGGGGCTCCCCTCTGCGCCGGCCCGAAGTGCGCAAGACGCTCGAGGAGGCGCGGCTGGGCACCACAGGAGTCCTCTCGTTGCGCGATTTCGGGATCGATCTCGAAGAGGAGGGCCTCTCCGTCTTCCAGGAGCTGGTCCTCGAATCGGCCAAAGAAGAAGTCCGCGGGAAGGAGCCCGAAGTTGATCGAGAGATCGGCATGGGCGTGGACCTCCTCGTGGACATGGAGCGCGTCCTCGAAATTGTTCACCACGAACAGGTGGAGGTGACTCGCGAAGGGACGATCTTCAAGAAGACGGAGGAGAGGATCGGCCCCCTCCTCGTCACCGGCGGGTACCGCGAATGTCTGGAAGCGGATCCGTTCCAGCAAGTCCTGGGGATCTGCCGCCGGCTCCACTTCATCGACCAGGAGGGCGCGCGCCTGCGTTGCGATCCTCTCAGACGGCGCGTCTGGATGGGAAAGCGGCCGATGGCCAAGCTCCGGGAGGTCTATCAGCTTCTCGAAGCGGAGAACCGCAGTGACCGCTGGAGTTTCCACCAAGGAGCGCTGCGAGAGATCTTCACTCGCTTCCTCGGGGAATTTCCTCCAGGGAAATGGCTGCCCGTCCGGCCGTATCTGAACGCCTGCCTCTCCGCGTACCTCCTTTCTTTGTGGGAGCGCGGAGTGGAAGGCGAGTTCCGCAAGCGATGGAGCGAGGACTTCCATCACGAGAAGCTGATGGTCTCCCTCGACAGCCTGCTCCTCGATCTTTCATTCTGGCTCGTGCACCGCCTCGCGCTGCTGGGGCTGGTCGATCTCGGCTATCGCGAGGGAAAGCTCGAAGCTCTCCGCCCATCGGCTCTGGGAGTGAAGTTCTTCGGCCTTCCTTCCGGCGCCGGCCAGGAGAGCGGGCGGCTGATCGTGCAGCCGGATTTCGAGGTCCTTCTCTTTCCGGGCGGAGAGTCCGAAGCGGAGTGGAGCCTCATGCTCAGCCGATTCGCCGACCGCCGCGGCTCTGAAAGAGTGAAGCGTTACGCGATCAGCTCGGGGAGCATTCGGCGCGGCGTCGTCGCGGGGTTGGAGCGCGGGGCGATTCTCCAGTTCCTGGAAAAGTCCGCCACGAACCCTCTCCCCGCCAACGTCCGGTACCAGATCCGCGAGTGGGGCGAAGGCGTGGAGCCGATCACTCGTCAGCGGATGCTGCTCCTGCGGGCGCGGAGCAAGTCGGGCGCCGACCGTCTCGCGGCCCTCCTCGAAGCGAACAACATCGCCTCCGAGCGGGCCGGCGAGACCGGCGTCCTGATCGCGCTCGCCAAGGGGGAAAAGGCCATGCGCGAGATGGAACAGGCACTCGAGGATCAGGGGCTGTACCTCGAGTGACCGTTCAACGGGCCTTGCGGCCCGCGAACGGTTACGAGGGCCGTACTCTCCGCGCGAACGGGCGCTATAATTCCCGGACCAATTTCCGCCGGTCGGAAGAATGGACTCAGGCCATCCGTGCTCAGCGAACCGCGAACGATCAGCATCCTCGCCGAACTCGTCCACATCCCCGCGAAGCATTCCTTCGAGAGGCTGCGAGAGGTGTACAACCAGGTCTCTTCGGCCTGCGGCTACGACAATTGCATCCGGCTGTCCAGCGGAGCGCGGCTCGAGAACGGCCAGCGGGAGCAAGGGGATGTCTCCACCATCACCTTCACGAACGAACGCGTGCAGATGGTGGAGGACTGCGCGCTCCTCTCCGTCGAGGAAACCGGGAAAAAGCTGATGGAGGTGCTCCGCTGCGCGATGCCGACCTTGGGGATCCAGCTCATCCTCGCGCAGCAGTACACGATCCGGGCCGCGGTCACTCCGAACTCTTTCAAGAGCGCCGCGGAATTCATCGGCAGGAGCCTCTTCCGGATCCGCGAGGAAGACGTGGCCGTTCTGAATCGCCCGACCCAGATCTTCGGGCTCCGGCTTGTGTTCCCGGCGACCGTGAGCCAGCTCCATCAGTTCAACGTCCGCATCGAGTCCTACAGCAAGGACCCGCAGTCGGTATTCCTCGAGAACGTCGGCGTCTTCAAGATGCCCCCGCTTCAGCAACAGCAACTCGGAGCGCTGCAGGAGAACATGGAGAAGACATCGGAGTTCCTCGGCGGAAACATCTGCAAGTTTCTCTCGCAGTACGACCGGCGCGCGGAGGCCCTCTGATGCGCCCCGCCGAGCTCGCCGCCGTCCTGGTCTCATTCATCACCGCCGGACCGGCCGCCGCGCAGGAAAAAGAGAAAACCGCCCCGAAAAAGAACGCCGAGAAAACTCCGGAGAAGAACGCGCCGCCCGAGGTCCACCTCGCGAACATCCGCCAACTCACCTTCGGCGGAGAGAACGCCGAGGCCTATTTTTCGGCCGACGGGAAGGAGCTGATCTTCCAGTCCACGCGCGACGGCCTCGGCTGCGACCAGATCTTCCGCATGAAGACCGACGGCAGCGGCGTGAAAATGGTCTCAACCGGGAAAGGCCGCACGACGTGTGCTTACTTCTTCCCCGACGCATCCCGAATCCTCTACGCCTCCACTCACTTGGGCGGCCCGGACTGCCCGCCCGTTCCGCCGCGCCGGCCCGGCGGCCGCTACATCTGGGCGATCTACGCGAGCTTCGACATTTTCAGCGCCGCGCCCGATGGCGGAGACCTGCGGCGGCTCACCGACGCCGCCGGCTACGACGCCGAGGCGACGGTCTCGCCCGACGGGAAGAAGATCGTCTTCACTTCGGCCCGCGACGGCGACCTGGAGCTCTACACCATGAACCCCGACGGCAGCGACCAACGGCGGATCACGCGGACTCCGGGGTACGACGGCGGCGCGTTCTTTTCGCCCGATTCCAAACGGATCTGCTACCGCGCCAGCCGCCCGAAGGAGGGCGAAGAGCTGAAGGCCTACAAAGATCTCCTCGCACAGGAGCAAGTCGAGCCCACGCGCCTCGAGATCTTCGTCTGCGAAGCCGACGGCTCGAACGCGCGCCAGGTGACGGCCAACGGCGCGGCCAATTTCTGCCCGTTCTTCCATCCCTCCGGGCGTAAGGTCGTCTACGCCTCGAACCAGGCGGACCGTCGCGGGTCCAACTTCGACCTCTTCCTCGTGGACCTGGATGGCGGGAAAGACGAGCAGATCACGTTCGATCCGACCTTCGACGCCTTCGCCATGTTCTCGCCCGACGGCACGAAGCTCGTCTGGGGATCGAACCGCAACGCCGCACCGGGCCGAGCCCGCGACACGAACATCTTCATCGCCGACTGGAAACCCTGAACCAGTGAAATGATCGGACTCATCCTCGCCGCCGGCTACGGAACGCGGATGCGTCCCCTCGGCGACCGTTTGGCGAAGCCGCTTTTGCCCGTCGCGGACCGTCCGATCCTCGACCATCTCCTCGACCGCATCGAGCCGCTCCCGGAGGTCTCGAGCTTCGTCGTCGTGGCCAACGCGCGCTTCTTCCACCAGTTCGAAGGCTGGAGCCGCCGCTTGCGAGCCGGCCGGAAGCCCGTGCGCGTCCTCAACGACGGCAGCACGTCCAACGACAACCGCCGCGGCGCGATCGGCGACGTCCAGTTCGCGCTCGATGAGCTGGGCGCGGAAGCCCGCGACCGGGACCTCCTCGTCGTGGCTGGGGACCACATCTTCGAGGTCGATTTCCGCGGCCTTCTCGAAGCATTCCGTGCGCACGGTCGATCGACGATCGGCGTCGAGAAGGAGACCGACGTCGAGGAACTGCGCCGCTGCGGCGTCGTGGAACTGGATCCGAAGGGACGCGTCGTCGGCTTCGTCGAGAAGCCGAAGGAGCCGAAGACCGACATCCTCTCGCCGCCGATCTACGTCTACCATCGCTCGGACTTGCCCCTCGTCGGGAAGTTCTTGGCCGAAGGGCGCAACGCCGACGCGCCCGGCTACTTCATCGAGTGGCTGCACCGGCAGGTGCCCGTCTACGCGCACCTCCTCGGCGGAAAGCGGTACGACATCGGCAACATGGAGTCCTACCGGCACGCCGATGCGTTCTTTCGCTCGCGGAAGGCGAACTGAGCAGCCTCCGTTGCCGTTACCGCGCGCGGTCAGGGCTTCTCGCGAGGCCCCCCGGTGATGAGCCTCGCGCTCCGGTTGCGCGTCCAGTAGTTCCAGGCCCACTGGGTCAGGACCAGCAGCCGGTTCTCGAAGTCCACCAGGTAGAGGAGATGGATAAACAGCCAGAGGATCCAGGCGAAGAAGCCGCCAAATTGGAGCCGTCCGAGGTCCGCCACGGCGCGCGAGCGGCCGATGGTGGCGAGGTTGCCGCGGTCCTTGTAGCGGAAAGGGAGCGGCCGGAGGTCGCTGTCATTCCCGGCCGGAACTGACCCAGGCTCCCGGTCATTCTGACCCACCCTCTCATTCAGGGCTCCGTCTCATTCATCGTGGTGGAGTTTCTCCTTGAATCTCATTCCGTCCCTTCCCCCGTCGCCATCAGCCATCAGC
>CAZKNR010000236.1:0-8124 GCA_964553925.1 uncultured Acidobacteriota bacterium | reverse complement strand
GAAGCGCCGTCAAGGCCGCCAAACCAAACTGGATTGGTCTGGCCATGGATCAGCTCCAGGAGGCGCTGCAGGAGAGTGGCCTGGGACGATTCCTGGATCCCGACGTGACCTTGGTGCCCGCTCCTCGGAGCGCTCCGCTTAGCGAGCCGGCGGCGTTGTGGCCTGGCCGGATGATATGCGAGGAACTGGTCACACGGCGGTTGGGAAAGGAAGTTGTCGCGTGCCTCGAGCGCACGGAGGCGGTCCCGAAGTCGGCTTACGCCGATAAGGGCGGGAGGCCAACGGCCGAGCGGCACCTCGAAACGATGCGCGTCGAGCGCGCTCTGTTTCCGCCGCGTCAAATCACGGTAGTAGACGATATCGTGACTATCGGACGCACGCTTCTTGCGGCCGCGTCACATTTGCGCGCGGCATTTCCAGAAGCTGAGCTGCGCGCGTTCGCCCTCATTCACACGTACGGCCTTACCCCCGAAATCGAACGCATTGACGTGCCGTACATCGGTGTGTTGAAGCGAACAGGCGGTTGGATTGGACACGACCCACCCCAGTGAACGCCGGAGGAGCCCGTCGCGTCGCCGCGTCGCGCGCGGGGGGCTAGTACGCGCGCACATTCGCGATCGAGCTTGGTCCGGACGAAAGTCGTTGGCCGCTTACTCGTTACCCTCGGTTCCAGGGGTGGGCGTGGCGTTCTCGACCCACGCGGCCGAAGGTCCTTTCGCCTAAATTCCCGACCTACCGCAAACCTTATGCCGCCCAATATCTCGCTCAACCCGACGCATCCTCGGGCTCTCGCTCCGCTCGAGACCTCCGGTGCGCGGGTTAGCTCGAGCGTTAGGCGCCATGCAAATGTCGCGCGAAGGCCAATTAGTCTGCGCGATTTGTGGTATTCACGTGCCAAATCAGCGCCTTTGGGAGGGACAGTGAACCCAGAAATGATTGCAGCCATCGCGAGCGTCCTCAGCGCCATTGCGGCGATCATCGCGTGCTTCCAGGCCGCAGCCGCGAAGCGCGCGGCGATAAGAGTCAACGCTAGGATCGAAAGCCTGCAAGTACATCTTTCGCAGGTCACTACTAGCCTCACTAACTTGACTAACTCGCCGATGCTCCACCTCATGGGGGTGCCGATAAGCATACCCGGAGCGTCTGGCGGCGCTGGAGGCCACGCTGGGTCGGGTGGAGGCGCAGGCGGTGGCGGCGGGGGTAGCGTATTCGGCCCTGGTGGAACGGGCGGCAATGTTAGCGGCGTAGAGTAGTTGCTCGCATGACCTGCCCACGATGCACGCCCCGTCGAGTGGCGCCTAACAAATCGTTGCAGCTGACCCAGCTGAACTCAGTCGTTAGCCGACGTTTGGGCGGCAATGCTAGACTTGTGTCGTGAGCAAAGTTGAACGAATCGAGAACGAGATCCAGGGACTTTCCCCTGAGGAACTTGCAGACTTTCGGGACTGGTTTCTGGCGTTTGACTGGGCGGCGTGGGACCGCCAGCTCGAGCAAGACATTCAGGCGGGCAAGCTCGATGCCTTTGCCGACGAAGCGTTGCGGGAGCACGCGGCCGGCAAGACGAAACCCATTTGAAGCACCGCGCCTCATCCGCTTTCTGGCGTCTCTACCATTCGCTTCCGCCCGATATTCAACGCACAGCGGATCGGTCATACGAACACCTCAAGCGGGACCCGCGGCACCCGTCCCTACATTTCAAGAAAGTCGGCCGCTTGGTCGGCGCGGGTCGGGCTGCACCATCGTGCTCTCGCAGTCGAGTCTGGTGAGGACCTCATTTGGTTCTGGATAGGCACGCACGGCGATTACGACAAGCTCGTCGGCTAACCAGCACTTCCCAGGCGGAAGTCACTAACGTTTCGCCCCACGGGTTCTGGCTGTTCGTCGGGGAACGGGAGCTGTTCCTGCCGTTCAAACAGTTTCCGTGGTTTCGGGAGGCTTCCGTTCGGGAAATCACGAACGTGCAGCTTCCAAGCCCGCACCACCTGTACTGGCCGGAACTCGATATCGATCTCGCGGTTGCGTCCATCGAACATCCGGAGAAATACCCTTTGATGAGCCAGGCGCAGCCTAACAAGCGTTTGCAGCCGACGGCGGCCCGTCGTCGCCAAAGAAGCGCGCGAGCCGCCGCGGCTGAAACGCGGTCGGTTGGGCGTCGAAGCAGCACCCGCTGAGGGGAGGGGTGGTGGCCATCCGGATCGTCCGGCTTGGGAGTCCTCGGGCGAAGCTTCAAACCCGCTGAATCACGCGGGGAGTCGCCTCCCGAACCTGAGGTAGAGCGAGGGAACCACGAACAGGTTCAGCACCGTCGACGTCACGAGTCCTCCGAGAATCACCACCGCGAGAGGATGCTCGATCTCGTATCCCGCACGAGTACCGCCGAGCACGATCGGCACCAGAGCCAGGGCCGTCGCGAGCGCCGTCATCAGGATCGGCGCGAGGCGTTCCTCGGCGCCGCGCAGGACGAGCTCCCGTCCGAAGGGCACGGCTTCCTCCTGCTCCAGATGCCGGTAGTGGCTCACGAGCATGATCCCGTTGCGGGCGGCGATGCCGACGACGGTCACGAGTCCCACGAGCGAGCCGAGCGAGAGGACGCCGCCGGTCAGAAAGGCCGCGACTACCGCGCCGACGAGAGCGAAAGGCAAAGTCACCAGTACAAGGCCCGCGAGGCGTATCGAGCCGAAGTCGACGAGAAGGATGAGTGCGATCCCCGCGAGCGAAACGAGGGCCAGGAGCAGCAGGCGATTCGTCGACGCCTGCCGCTCCGCGTACTCTCCGAGTACCGCGGCGTAGTACCCCCGTTCGAAAGCCACTCCCGAGAGCCGCGCTTGCACGTCGCGGGCGACGGCCCCGAGGTCGCGCCCCCGCACGTTCGCGGTCACGTCGATGCGGCGGGAGCCGTTCTCCCGGGTGATCTCGTTGGGAACGGAGGAGACGAAAACGTCCGAGACGCTCTCGAGGGGCACCGTGGCGCCGTTCGGAAGCGGCACTCGAAGGCCTCGAATCGCGTCCAGGCTCCGCCGAACCTCGGGGACGCCCCAGACCACGACGTCGAAGAGCCGCTGCTCTTCGTAGAACTCCCCTACTTTCGTGCCCTGGACGAGCGTCGACACCGGCCGGCGCACCGCGCCCGGCGTGAGGCCGAAAAGCTCCCCGCGATCGGAGCGAAACCGGACCTCGATCTGAGGCACGAGCACTTGAGCCTGGACCTTGAGGTCCACCACACCTTCGACGTCCGCTATCGCGGCGCTTACCGACTGGGCCTGCGATTGGAGCCTTCCCAGGTCCGAACCGTAGACCCGGACCACGATCGTCGCGCTCGCGCCCGTCAAGACTTCCTTGATGCGCTCGCGGAGATACGTCAGGAGATCCCGATAGAGCCCGGGATACCCATCGACGATCGACTGGATCCGGGCCACCGTCGCCTCGTAGTCGACCGACGGGTCGAGACTGATCCAGAGCTCGGTGAAGTTCGGACCGACGACCTCGTCCGCCACTTCCGCGCGGCCGATGTGGGCGCCGAAGTTGCGCACCCCGGGCACCGCTAGAAGCTCCTCGCCGGCGCGCACGGTAACGCGCTTCATCGCTTCGAGGGAAGTGCCGGGCTTCTCCACCCAGTGCATGAGGAAGTCGTACTCGCGGAAGTTTGGAAGGAACTCCTCGCCCAGAAACGGCGCCGTCGCCGCGGTGAGGAGGAACAGGATCGCGAGGGCGCCGAGCGCCGCGCGAGGCCGGTCGACGAAAGCCGGAAGCATCCTTCGGTAGCGCTCCTTGAGCGCCGCGACCGCGCGCGCGTCGCCGCGATCCTCCCGGCTCCGCAACAGCAGGAGCGACAACGCCGGGGTCACCGTGAGCGCCACCAGAAGAGAAGCGAGAATCGCGAGGACGTAGGCGAGCGCCAGCGGTCGGAAGAACGCGCCCGCGAGCCCCTGGAGCATGAAGACCGGCAGAAACACCAGCATCACGATCAGACTTCCGTAGAGGACGGCGCTTCGCACTTCGAGCGACGCATCGAGCACCACCGCTATCGACCGCCGCGGGCTCGCGCTCGCCAGGTTCAGACGGAGACGGCGCACGATGTTCTCGACGTCGATGATCGCGTCGTCGACCACTTCGCCGAGGGCGATGACCAGGCCCGCCAGCACCATCGTGTCGAGCGTGCCGCCCCGGTAGTGCAGCATCAGGCCCGCGGCGAGGAGCGAGAGCGGAATAGCGACGGCGCTGATGAGCGCCGTCTTCCAATCCGCGAGGAACACCAGAAGCACAACCACCACCAGCACGCATCCGAGGAGAAGCGCGCGGTTCAGGTTCTCGAGCGACATCTCGATGAACGTGGCCGGCCGGAATATGGAGGGATCGACGTCGACGTCCGCGAGTGCGGGCTTCAGATCGACGAGCGCCTGCTCGACGTCCCGGGTCACCTGCAGAGTATTCGCGCCGAGCTGTTTTTCCACGATCAAAAGGAGGCCCGGGCCAGCATTGATGACGGCATCGCCAATCGGAGGAGGAGTCCCCTCGACGACCGTGGCTACGTCGCCTAGCGTGAGCGAAGCCCCCCCGCGTGAGGCGACGACGATCGAGGCGAGGTCGCGGATGGACTCGACCGCGGGCGCGTGAGTGATCGAGAGCCTCTGGTTCGGCGTGTCGAGAAACCCTCCCGCCTGGAGCGAGACTCCTTCCCCCGCCGCGCGGATCACGTCGTCGAGGGTGACCCCGTGGGCGCGGAGGCGGTCGGGGTCGACGAGCACCTGCAGCTGCCGATCGCGCTGTCCCCAGATGGCGACGTTCGCGACCCCGGCGATGGCCATGAGTCGTGGACGAATCGTCCACTTCGCGAGCGTGGTCAACTCGACTTGCGAGAGCTTCTCGGACGACACGCCGATCTTCAGGACCCGGCTCAGCGAGGAGAGGGGGGACAACATCACCGGTGGGCGCGCGGCGGCCGGAAGCTGCGACGAGGCCCGCGACACCCGTTCCTGGACCATTTGCCGGGCCTCCATGACGTCGGTGCCCGGCGAGAGAACCAACACCACCGACGAGAGGCCGAGAACGGATTTCGAGCGGAGAGTCGCGAGGTTGGGAATTCCGCTGAGAGCCGCTTCGAGCGGAACCGTGACCAGGGCCTCGACGTCGCTCGTGGAAAGTCCCGGGGCCTCGGTCTGGATTTCCACGATCGGCGGGGCGAACTCCGGAAACACGTCGAGGGGCGTCGTCCGAAGCGTCCTCGCTGCCGCGAGCGCCAGGACCACGGCGAGCGCCGCAACGACGAATCGCTGCCGGAGAGAGACCGAGACCAGCCAGGACATCATGGCATCATGGCAGGCTCACGCTACTTGCCCGCGCCGAACTCGGTGCCGAAGAGCTCCGCGGCTCCGACCGACACCACTCGTGTGCCGGGCGCGAGACCTCGGGAAACGACGACCCGATCGCCCGCGATGGCGCGCGATATCGACGCGGAGGCGCGTGTAGACTCCTTCTCCGAGATCCTCGTAGATCCAGGTCGAGCCGTGAACGTCGTAGACCACGGCGGAGTAGGGAACCGTAAGGCCGCTTTCCTCCGCCGCGAGAGGCAGCTGCACGCTCACGCGTTCTCCCGGGCGCAGTGGTCTTCCTCCCGCCGCTAGCTCGAAGAAGAGATCCACCGACGCACCCGCCGGGTCGGCTCTGAGCGGTGCCTGCACGCGCCGGGCGAGGCGGGGCGGACCCGCGGCGTCGAGCCCCGTCACCGCCGCCGGCGCACTCGGATCGAGATCGGCCGCATCGCCCGCGTAAATGGGCACGCGGACCCACAAGGTCGAAATCTGTGCGATCTCGAAGAGCGGGGCCGACGCGGCGACCGTTTGTCCCGGCGCCGCCGAGATCGACTGCAGGACACCGCCGAACGGGGCGGCGATCGAGATCTCGCCCTGGGGTCCGATGGGACTGAGGCTCACGACCAAAGTTCGCTCTCGCGCCGCCGAAAGGGCAGCGGCCAGAACCTCGTGCTGCGCGCTCGCTTCCTCGACGGCGCGGACGCTGGCAGCGCCATCGTCGAGCAACTGTTGGAGTCGTTCGAGCCGCTGGCGCGCCGCCTGCTCTTCCGCCTCAGCGGCCGACAGCGCTCGCTCGGCTTCGATCCGCTGATCGCGCTCGGCGGGTACGAGCGGAACGAGGCGAAAGATCCCCTCGCCCTCTTCGACGTGGGCTCCCGCTCTTGCCGCGCCCGCGGACACGAGGGTGCCGGCGACAGGAGCCGCGACCACGACCGATCGTCCCTCGGGGACCACGATCTCGCCGCCGAGCGTGCGCGTGCCCGAGAGACGTTCGACAGCGGCAACGACGGACTCGATGCCCAGACGCGCAACGGCCTGAGGCGAGAGTCTAACCGTCGCCAGATCCGCCTCCGTTGTCGGATGCTCCACCGTTGCCGGAGCAGCCTTCTTCACATCGGCCGGCCCGTCGCTCGAGCACGCCGATAGCCAGGCTGCGGGAAGAAGAATCAGAGACCAGCGCATGAGTGCCCCACGCTCCGTTGCAGCGCGACCCAGGATTTCTGAACGTCGACGCCCGCCTCGAGCCTCCGAACTCGCGCCTCGACCAGGCGGCGGCTGGCATCGAGGAGCGACAACAGCGCCACCTCGCCCGCTCGGTACGCTCTTTCCGCCTGCCGCTCTTCGAGCTCCAACGAAGGCACGACTTCCTCTTCCCAGATCCGAGCGGCTTGCCGCGCTTGATCGTAGCGAATCATCGCGGTCCGGACCTCGGCTACCACTTGCACGCGGACCGCGAGGTAGCTGCTGCTCGCGCGAGAGAGCTCGGCCTCCGCGCGGGAGATCCCCCCCTGATTGCGCGCAAAGATTGGGATGTCCGCGGCGATGCCAGGTCCCATCTCGTAGCCCTCCCGGCCTTCGCCGTTCGCGTCGAGGGTCGCGATCAAGTTAACGACTTTCGTCCGCTCCCAGGAGGCGCGCGCTCCCGCGGCTTCGATTGCGATCTCCGCCGCCCGGACGTCGGGACGCGAGGCCAGGGCGTCCTCGATGAGGGCCTCGGGAGCGCCGCACGAGGCCACCGGCCTGCCGGCGTCCGGCGTCAAGCGAAGCTCGCCCGGGGGTGTGTCGAAGCCCATCCGGGAGATCAACGCAACTTTCGCTGCCTCCCGATCGTGCTCCAGCGAGAGGTGCGTCGCCTGCGCCCGGGCACGGTCGCTGCGAGCGGCGCTCGCTTCGAGCTCGCTGATGTCCCCCGCCCGAAGCCGTGCCTCGGTGATCTCCGCGATGCGCTTCATAAGCTCGGCGTTTCGGGAGGACAGAGCCACGCGACGCTCGGCGGCGACGGCATCCACGTACGCTTGCCGCACCTCGGCGATGAAGAAAAGCCCCTGCGAGACGAGCCGCTCAGAAACCGCCTGGGCGTTCAGGGTGAACGCCGCTACCCGCCGAGGCCGCTGCCAAAGAGCATCCACCGCGAACTGGAGCGTCCATTCCAGCTGCTTCGGACCGAAGAGGAAACAGGAGCGAGAGAACGGGGTTCTTCAGAAGTCCGGCGTCCACGAGATCCGCGCGGGCGACCCCCAGATCGGCGAGACTGGCTTCGAACGCGGGGTTGTTCCAAAGAGCGATGGCGACCGCTTCGTCGGGCGCAAGACCGTCGTGAAGCGACACACCGGGCGGGAGCGAGGCGCTCGTTTCCTCCGGCCTGAGCTCGAAACCCGTTCGGCTGCGGACCGATTCATCCACATGATCGCGGCCCGGGGCTTGCGCGGAGTTTGCGCAGCCGAAGGCCGACACCGCTAGGGCAAGGACGACGAAACGCATGCAGATGGGATTCTATCTCGTGTGCGCGGCGCTGGAGCCACCCAACCCCGAACAGATCGACGATCCCCACCCAGAGACGTTTCGGAGGAGAGAGGTTAACCGTTTCTTGATACGGTCGAGCCGCTGTGCTAGCGTGAGCTTGGTGCGTCACTCGAAGAAAGCAACTTGGTCGAGCCCTCTGTGGGTGATGCGGTCAGTTACCTGCCTGCCGCTAGTTTTGCTTCTGGCGATCTCGGGGTTCCTTTCGCTCTATCACGCGGTTCGGGACGGCGAGCTGAGTCTGTGGGTCACCGCCCGTTCGGTGTCGAAAAGCCATGGTGACGGTTGGGCGGCG
>CAZKNR010000235.1:0-16981 GCA_964553925.1 uncultured Acidobacteriota bacterium | reverse complement strand
GAGATCCGCTCGCTTGAAGAGGCCCGGATACTTCAGCGGCTTGTCGTCCCCCTCGGGAACCGAAAGGATCGCCACCTTCGCTGCCTCACCGAGGTCATAGGCGGCTGGACAGATGAGATTCCCCACGTTCTCGATGAGCAGGAGCTCGATGTCCCAGAGCTCGTCTCTGGCGATGCAATCCAGCATTCGCTGAGCGTTCAGGTGGCATTCGTTGCCGGTCGTGATCTGGATCGCGGGGATTCCCGATCGTTCGATGCGATCGGCATCGTGACAGGTCGCCTGATCCCCGGTGAGAGCTGCCGCGGTGACCCGGCCATGGCACCAGGCCGCCGTCCTCTCGAGGCTAATTCTGCCCGTTCACGAGTACCGACCCGGATCTAATTTCCTACGATTCCCCGCAGATCCTGATGCCAATTTTCGACTTATTCATTTACACTGATCTGGAATTATCTGCCTACATGGAACCAGAGAATAGGTGTAGACCGACAGAAGCATCAATGCCTGTCCAGCGACCGACCAACGGATCACCGTTGTCTAAAGGCGAGAAGCTAGCCTTGCTCGAGGAATACATCCGGCACTACCGACAGCTGGCCTCAACAGACGCGACGGTACTGAATCGGAAGGTTCCTCGCGAAGCGTTCGGTGAGTTTTTGGACCGGTTGGGGGAAATGCTCCTGGAGGAATCGGCGAAGTTGGCCGAAGTCGCCGGGCCGGTTCAGGAGTTCTTGAATGCCAACCCGTTGCCGCGCGCAATGGCGGAACGTCTGCCGGCTGATTTTCGGGTCTTCTGTTTGGCCCTCAACTCACTCAAGCAATGGGTGGTCGCCGAGCAAGGTGCGACCGACCGGTACTTGCTTGGTGGATCAGCCCGCGAACTGTGCCGCAAAGCGGCGCAGTCGTGCCTGGTAACTGGGGAGGCTCTTGCTCAAGACACTGAGCTGCACCATCCAGTTCGTGACGGGCGGCCACCGATTCCGCTCAGCAAGAAAGGGCACGCATCGATTGAGGGACAGCTCTCATCCGTCGGCGACGATCCGATCGGGCAGGCGCTCTTGCCGCTTCGACGGGAATTGAATCGGTCTTGGGCTCATCTCCGTCGGGGGTGTCTGGACTTGCTCGGTCGGCCAGTGCCATGGCCGTCAAAGGCGAGTGCGGCGGGCGCACGTGCGTTTGCTCGAAAGGCCGCAGTTGCGGCAAGCGTAGGACACGAGCAAATCTTGGAATGGATGGACAGCAAGGGGTTGTAGAGGGCGGTCTAACATCCGCTTGGAGCCGGCGAGCTCGCAGCCCTTTCTAACGAGTCACCACGGCGCGCGGCTCAAGTGGAAGCGTTAGACTTCTCAGCACCATATGGCGACATCTCAGTGGATCAAGAAACTTGGTGGCCATGCCGGCGAGTTGTACGTCGCGGCGGAGCTCTCAAAGCGCGGAATCCCCAACTCTCTGTTGCCCGAGAATTTCTCTGACGATGACATTCTCATTGGAAAAAAAGATGGTGAGGGTGTGGCTTTTATTCAAGTGAAAGCCTGTCATCCGGACCGATCAAAGACCTTCATTCTTCGTCACACTGATGAAAAATGGGTAGATGCTCCGAAAAATCAGTTCGTGGTATTCGTCTGGCTCGGATCACCGAAAACGAACGAATCGCCCAGATACTGGATCGCGAAAAAGCGTGATGTTGGTGCAATCTGTGTTCAACACGCCGCTCACGGCACAACGAATTGGGAACGTCGCTTTTCGCCAAATAGTTTCGACCCGAAGTGGGAGAGAAACTGGAATGAATTCGCAGCCTTCTTTCCCGAAGTCTAACTACAGGTGGAACGGACGGGCCGCCAGCGTTCTGCCGCATTCAACTACCGTGCTGGCCCGCCGTTCACCAAAACGTTGGCCGAAGTATGACGCTGATCGTCGGACTCAGGACGGCGGGGGCTCTCCGGATCCTCTCGGACACTCGCATCTCTCACCCCGATGACACGCACGTCGAAGAAATCCCTGGTCGACTCAAGATCATACTCGTGCGCCCTGTTCGGCGGACCGTGAGGAGAGGAACCATGAGATGGGAGGGGCGTAGGTGAGCGACACTGCCTCGCTGCTAGCTCTCCGACAACTCTTGAGCCGTGGACTATTCGTGGTCTTGGCAGTCGTTGTCGCGCTTGTCGGTCCGCTAGGCTACGCCATGACCGGCCAGATCGGTCTCTGGTGGGCTATTCCGGGAGTCGTCATCTGGACTCTACTGTTCGCGTACGTGGGTGCGCCGACTGGCAAGTCGCCTCTCGCCTGGGGTCTCGCGGGTGGTCTCATCTGCGGCACGGTCTGGGCACTGGGCGAGGTCATCGCGACCGAGCTCATCCTTCGCCGGCTTGGCACTTGGACGACCCTGTGGACCGTCGGTCTCGCGGCTGGCTTAGGAGGCGGTGCCTTGGTAGGGGCCACCTTTGGGCGCGCTCTTTCCTCTCGGACCGAGAGCAACCTTCGAGTGGCGGCCCTCGCGCTGGGAGCTGGTTTGGGGTTCTCTGCTGGGCTGTACTTCGCCAAGGCAGAGGAGCACGCCACGCTGTGGCTCAAGCTACTCTTTCTGCTGGCGGGCACCCTTGCCGGGCTTGCTGCGGCCCTTGCAGGGCGCGGCCTTGGTCTCCGCTTCCGTCCATCGGTCATTTTCTTTGACCAGCTCTGGCCTTATCTCACCGAGATGGCTATACCCCTTGCGGCCTTCGCCGTAGGGTACTTCTGCCTGACCCTTGCCTTTGCCGGCTTCTACGGCGCCATCTGGCGCCTCGACGCCGCGGCCTTTCGCGGTCTCACGCACGTTGTCACAGAGGGCGCGCCGCAGTTCTGGGACTTTGTCTACTTCTCACTGATGACCGCGAGTACCGCGAACACCGAGGTGAGTGCAGTGTCCCGGTCGGCGCAGGCCCTTGTTGCTGTCGAGGTGATCGTTGGTCTTGGCTGGCTCATCGTCGTGTTCGGTGCCCTCTCCGCGCATCTTGCGCCACGGTTGGAGGCGATCGCTGCCACTCTTCACTCGCGCAAGGGCCCTGAGCTAGAGAGCGCGCAGGCCGCCGAACAAGCGGATGAAGCTGACAAGCCACTGCTGTGAACTCGATCGGCGCGGGAGGCTTGCAGCTTATCCGCGGTTTTCGGCCGACACCAAGATGGCCTCGGAACTGGCTAGCCGAGGAGGTTGCAGTGACTCCTGAAGAAGTCTGGCGACGAAAAACAGACGAAGAGGTCGAAGCTGCGGCCGCTCGGTTCGCTGACTGCACGGAAGATGCCGAGCGGCTACAGGTCACCCAGACCCGCCGTCTCGACACGTTACAGGAAGGGACTTCACCGCATCGCTGACAGGCACACGCGCAACAAAATGAGCAAGGAGATAGCGATGAATAGCGACATGGACCTGGTGCAACGACTAAGCGCTCTCGAGGGCAAGGTCACTCGGATCGAAGAGAAATACCTTCTTCAAAGTCACGAGCTTCGCAAGCTGGGTCTGAGGAATGGCTCCCGGGGCGTCGCGGCAGGGTTTGTGCTTGCCGGGAGTGTCTTCTTCGCGAGCGCCATCTTTCGATATTCGACCGGCTCCGAGTTGATGCCGTCTTCATACTTCCTAATACTATGTGGACTCATTGCCCTCGCGCTCCTCGCATACTTCGGCTTCATATTTGGATTTGCCCTCAGCGTTAAAGCTACGCCGAAGGAGCTGGGGGTCGGTACGAAGGAGACGACACCCTAGAATCCCGATAGCCGTGGATTGCGCGTCCGTTGACTGACACGACGTCGAATTGCCGGGAGCCTCCGCGCCTTTCTCGAAGTCTTTCGAGACCCGAGCAAGCGCTAATGCGCAGCCACTACGTGCCGTCGAACTGTCGGCTGCAGCCGGACGTGGCCCACCTTTTCGTGTAGCATAGTCGCAGTGGCGAAGCTCAGCCCTCGATCAACGTGAAGGCGATGCTAGGTCGGGCCACGCCGCTGAGCCTAAAGTTGTCCAACCATGCGCCCGACGGAGTGGTTCTGTTCCTCACTCGGCTTGAATCAAGAAATGGCGACAGTCGGTTTCCTGCTAATGCCTACTGAGGAATTCCATTGACACTCGAAACGTTCTTAGTCGCTTTCTTTGGTGCCTCATTCGCCTTCGTCTTTTTCCTGGCCGGCGAGGTCTTTCTAAGAGCTTACGAACGGTCCAGGCGTCACTACGACGCCCTCGTAAGGATTGAAAGGCTAATGAATGTGTTGCTCGACGTTGTCAACGTACAGATCAAGCAAATCCGTGGTTACACTCGTGAGACCGGAAAGCGTGTTCTGGGTTATCGAGAGTTGATCGAGAAAGGAAAACTGATCACCGACCCCCCTAGACCGATACCGTTCGACCCCGGAATCGTTTCGGATCTCTACGACATCCGACTGATTAACAAGCTCTTCACGCTCGGGTCGTTGATCCGACGGGCAAACAACGATATCGAAAACTTTGGCCGACTATACTCTAAACTCGCCGACCGGTTCATTGAAAACCAGATCGACGAAGATACCTACACACGAAATGCAACCTATCTGGTGGAAGCTGCTGAGGGGCTAGCAAACGCACTTGAGGTCTACACTGATGAGGTCAAGGAACTCGCGGCCGAGGCGGTTATAGCCCTGCGACAACCGCAACCCGTTGCACATCGGATATTGTCTGGTGTCACAAAATCCCTGTTCGTCAACCTCCATGTTCCAACTGACGACGAAAAACGACATGTACGTGAGTCGCTCGAAGAGGACATCAGACAAGTTGGCGCCGAAAGTCGTGCACGAGTTCAAGCGACCGAGTCGGGCCGGCCGGTTGCGAAACCATCTCCTACGGATCCTGCATCGTGAAGACGCCTTCTACTCCGGCGGGCGTTTACAGCACGGTCGGATAACTGCCGGCTGCAGCCGGACGTGGCCCTCGTTTTCGGGTAGCATAGTTGCAGGTGGCGAGGATCTCGTCCTTCGGCAGCAGGCATCGATGCTGATGTTGCAGTCGGGCGGGCCACGCTGCTGAGCCTGTAGTTTTGCGAATGCTGGCACGACTGTCTCCATGCCAGGAAGATAAGTCCCGAGTGATCGGCCGATTCTTCACCTCGCAGGTTCGGCTCCTAGCCCAGTCTTCACATTTCGGGTCGTTATCCACTTGGACGGGTCGAGTCACCGCACTTCCATTTCTTGACTTGTTGAAGGACGAGTACCATCCTCGCCCACATCCTTCCGCCCACTTGATTTTGGGAGATTGAGCAGGAAGGAGACGAGGGCAAAATGCCAACGGGACAGTTTTTCTGGGGCATCGTCAGCGGTGCGATTTTGAGCGTGTTCGGCCACTGGGTCGCCCAGGTATGGTGGCTAAAACAGCAGGAATGGACGTCAAAGAGAGACACCTACATGGATATATTAGAGAAGCTAGCGCGCTTCTTCATCCTCACTCGACAGATTCGGTCTTCGTACCTCGCTCTCGACGAGGAAGGTGTGAACGACAAGCTTCGCGAACGTGACCCCCTCATCGTGGACGTGTCGGCCTTAACTGTGAGGAGCAGTTTCATCATTAAAGATGACGAGGTCGTTCAGGCCCTCATGAATGTTGAGGCGGCGCAGCCGAACGTGTCGGCCCAGGTTAACTCGAAGCTCAGCTCAGCCAACTCACTCAAAGAGCAGGCTGAAGTCATGGCATGGGGTCTAGAGCAGCAGGCCAATGCAGCAGCCGCATCCATGCGCACTGTACGCAATGTCGCCGAACGGGACCTCCGTTTGAAAAAGGGTACGCTCACACTGCACCTTACCAGCCTGACGAATTGGCTGGCAAGGGATGAGGACGTCATTCAACTGAAGCTCAACGCCAAGTCCTCAGTCCGGAACTCCTAAACTCAGCTACCCGCGACTCGACACCTCGGGACAGACTCTTCATCGCATAACAATCGGTGCAGCCGGACGTGGCCTTCCCCTTCGGGCACAAGGGTGGCATGATGGAGCGAACTGACTGGGGTCGAGAGCGTGCTGAACTGAACCAACGGCCACGCCGCTGACCTCTTCGTTAGCTGGCGCCAAACCCGTCGCCCCTATCACGATGCTGGCCACTCGACCGAGGCATGCCGAACGAAGGTGAACGAGGGCACCTCTTGAGTGAAGCGCTATCACAAATGATCGACGCGCTGGGTCTGGAAGTCGCCGCTATCCGCAAGAAGGGTGGAGGCACCCAGGTCGAGCTGCGCGGGGGCGAGCGAGTCGGGGAGGCTGAGGGCTCGTGGCTGTACCGGTTCATCGTCGCCGAGGATCTGAACCTGCGGGACGACACGCCGGTGCGCATCACCTGCGGTCAGGAGGACGTCTCGGGTGTGCTCGTGTCCTTCCGCGATGGCGTTCTCGTCGTCGCTCTCGAGAAGGACCTGGGTCCGAAGATCGCTGCCGCGCGCCTCGTCGCAAACGATTCTTTCCTGGTCGAGCGGCTCAAAGAACGCTTGGAAAAGATCCGCAGCGGCGAGGCGCAGTTCAACCGGCAGGCAGGTGACCGCGTGCTCGGCCTCTCGCCGGTGCGGACGGCCAATGCCGAGCCCAACCCCGCGGTGATCCAAGGAATCGGCCGGCCGAATGACGATCAGATGCTCGCCGTCCGCCGCTCGCTGGAAAGCGACACGACCTATGTCTGGGGCCCCCCGGGCACGGGGAAGACCACGACGCTCGCGCGCATCGTCGAGGCGCACTACCGCGCCGGGCGTTCGGTCCTGTTGGTGTCGAACACCAACATCGCGGTGGACACGGCGCTCGAGCGGGTGGCCGAGCGGCTGAAGGGAGAGCCCGAGTTTCATCAGGGACTGGTGATCCGGCAGGGGCCGGTCGTGAAGGAGGAGCTCCGCAAGCGCTTTGGTCCACAGGTCATTCTCGAGGAGATCGTGGCGAGGCTCGGCGAGGCGCTGCGCCGCGAGAAGGATAAGCTCGCACGCGAGGCGGCGCCCCTCGAGACCGAGGAGCGCGCGCTCGTCGGCGCATTGAAAGACTACGAGCAGATCGAGCATGCGCGCCGCAGTCTCGCCGAGCGGGAAAGGACACTTGCGACCACGCGCTCGAGCGCAGCCGCGAGAGCGCAGGAGGCGCAGCAGCATCGCGCCCGCACCGGGACCCTGCGCGCCGACCTTGAACGCGCCCGGACGATGGGCGCCGTGCGCCGTTTGTTCTCCGGTCTCAACCCGGAGCGCCTCGAGCGCGAGATCGCGGCTGCCGCTCGCGGTACCCAAACCACCGAGGACGCGGCTCGGGCACTCGCTGGCGACGTTGCCAAGCACGAGGCCGAAATCGGGGCGCTCCGCCGCGAGATCGACCGCCTCACCGCCGCGACCCGGGCCCACCCGCCGGTGCCGAAGGTTCAAGCGCGACTCGCCCCCCTCCGCACCCGCCTCGGCCAGATCCGCGAGCGCATCGCCGCCATCGACCGCGAACTCGCGGCGCTCGAACAGGAAGTGCTCGCGCGCTGTCGCATCCTCGCGACGACGGTCTACCGCACCTACCTCGGCAAGAGCGCCTCGCGCCAATTCGACGTCGTGGTGATCGACGAGGCGTCCATGCTCATGCCCCCGCTCGTGTACTACGCGGCGGGCCTTGCCACGCAGTCGGTGACGGTCGCGGGCGACTTCCGCCAGCTTCCGCCGATCGTGATGTCCGACGAGCCGCTCGCCGGGGAGTGGCTCAAGCGCGATGTGTTCGAGAAGGCGGGCATTCCGGAGCGCCTACAGCGGCGCGAGCCCACGCCGCACCTCGTGGCGCTGCGCACACAATACCGGATGCGCGAGCCGATCTGCGAGGTCATCAACCGTCTCTTCTATGCCGATCATCCGCTGCGCTCCGATCCGAGTGTCTCCAGCGGCGGAGCTGGGTTCCCCCTCGGCACATCTCCTCTCCTGTATGTGGACACCTCGCCTTTCCACCCCTGGACGGCGCTCCGTGTCGGCACCTACTCGCGCTACAACCTGTTCCACGCCCTGCTGGTGCGGAACATCGTCCTGCACCTCGCCGAGACCGGCTTCCTGCCGCCGGCCGGGGAGGCGAACGATGCGGTCGGCGCCGTCGCCCCTTACGCCTCGCAAGCGCGCCTGATCCAGGCACTTCTCGAGGACCGGCTCGGCACCCGCGCCGCGGGCATCGCCGCCACCGTCCACCGCTTCCAGGGCAACGAGAAGAAGGCGATGGTGCTCGACCTCACCGATTCGCTCGGCGCGCGGCTCGGGCGCTTCCTCCAGGCGGTGCGCATCGAGGAGGACGGCTCACGGCTTCTCAACGTCGCCGCGAGTCGGGCGCGCCATCATGTCGTGCTGGTCGGCAACTTCGAGTACCTGCGAGCGAAGGCGCCCGAAGATGCCATCGTCCGCCGGCTCATCGACAACTTCGAGGAGCACGGCGAGGCGCTGGACCTGAACACCCTCCTGCCGCTCGCGGAGCGCGACTGGGTGGACGGCCTGCACCGCGTGATGCCGGCCTCCTTCGACTTCCCGGAAGGCGCGGCCGGCGCGTTCACCGAAGGCACCTTCTACCCGGCGTTCCAACAGGACCTCGCCCGCGCACGCGAGTCCGTCGTGATCTTTTCGCCCTTCGCGACCGGCGCGGGAACCGGCCGCTGGGTGGACCCGCTGCGCGCGGCGCTGGGCCGCAGTGTGCGCGTGCGCGTCCTCACCCGGCCCCCCGAGGAACCAGGCGGCGGCACCACGGACGAGGTGGGCGAGCTGGTGCGCGCGCTGCGCGACCTCGGCGTCGCCGTGGACCTGCGCGCCCGCATGCACGAGAAGATCGCGATCCTCGACGGCCGCATCCTTTGGCACGGCTCGCTCAACATCCTCTCGCACCGCGACACGCACGAGAGCATGCTGCGGATCGAGAGCCCGGCGGCGTGCGGTCAGCTCGCGCGCTTCGTCAGCACGCCGGCCGGCCGCCGGGACGACGTGCCGGCGCTGGATGCGCGGGAGAATCCGGAGTGCCCGAAGTGCAGCGGCCCGACCGTGTGGAACGATGGCCGCTACGGGATCTACTTCGAGTGCGAGGACCCGGACTGCGAAGGCAAGGTGGACGCACGCCGCGGCGCGCGCGGTCGCGCCGCGGGTGGCGACGGACGAGGGTCCGGACGCAGACGGCCTTCCGGTCGCGGCTCGGGGCCCACTTCGGGCGCGGGCGGCCGACCCTGCCCGAAGCCGGGCTGCGGCGGCCGACTCGCCGAGCGCAATGGCCGCAACGGCCGCTTCCTGGGCTGCACGAACTACCCCGGCTGTCGGCACACCGAGAATCTGGAGTGAAGCGAGAGCGCGCAGCAACGGAAGGGGTGGCGATGAAGCGCATGAGAGCATGGATCGGCAGCCTCGTATCGCGCCTTCGCCGTCTCTTCCGCGTCGCAGCGGGAGGAGACACGGCAAGAAGCTCGCCAGCGGAACGTTTTCGCAAGCCCGAAAAAGCACGGGATCAGACGCCCGATTCACCTGCGAGCTTGCGCCCGGTTCGCAAACAAGCAGCCATCTCTTCCCTCGCGATCAAGGAGTCGGAGGCTGAGGCGACCGAACCAGATGCGCATCGAGGATTGAAGGCGGACCGACCACCGGGAAAAGAGGTCGCACCCTCCGGGCCTCCGAATGCTGAAGCCACGGCGAGTGCATCATCTCAGGCCCCGCACAGCACGAGTGACACGTCGGAGGTGCTTGAGGACGAAGGCGTGCCCTCGATGATCGCCGACAACTTCGTGAGGCCAGGGCATGCTCGCGAGCCGGTCGACCGCGAGCCCGGTTCCGTCGTTCCGGATTCCCCGCCCCCCCGTCCCCGTCCGGAAGCTCACCTGCCGGAAACCGAAGTTCGCGACGTGACCGCGAGCGCCAGTCCCGTCGAATCCGACGATTTCGAGGGGCCTGAGAACTTGGACGAACCAGGTAGACCGATACCCGAAAGGGATCCGACGGCGGACCATGTGGCGGGTGGGACGGAGTTTGACACGCCCACTTCGCTACCAGTGCCTGGAGCAGCGGCGCGGCCCGATAGCGAGATGGCTGCGACATCGCGGTCGAGCGTGCCGCAGGCGAGACAGTTGCGTCGCGTCGCGCCGGAGAAGCGTGGTGGAAGGCCGCGCGGGACTGACGGGCTGGCGGATGACGTCGCTTCCGCGGTGCCGACGGGCAAGGGGGACGTGGCCCGATCCCGCTCGCCGCGACCGGAGCTCGTCTGCTGGAAGGCAGGCATGGCGTGGGTGGTCGGCGTGGAGGTGCCCGACGAGCTGGCTGAGCAGGACTTGCGCGTGTTGGACGGCGAGGACAACGATCTCGAAGAAGATCAACTTCACGAGCTACGCTGGCCGCTGATGGATCCGCTCGGCCCCGTCACGGTTCGCTGGTCCGATGAGGCGGCAATAGAAGCTGAGCGATGCTTCGACCCGAGCAAGTACCGCGTCTTCAAGGTCGCGAGATCCGGGGTGAACGGCAGGGGTTGCTCACGCGTCACGCGCGGGAACTACGTCGTGATCGCCCCGCGGGCGCTGACGCGAGACGAGGCGGTTGGCGGCACGGCGCCGGTTGCGCCGGAGAACGTCATTCCCGAGCAGGCGGGGATCCTGGCCCACCACCTGCTCGTGGAAGGGGAGACGGACGTGCTCGTGCTCGGCCGAAGCGGCACCGCGAGCGTCGAGGTCCGGCCTTCCACCGCCACCGCATACAAGCTCCTCGGACACCGGATCGAGGACGCTCACACCGGAGCCGGCCCGCTCTTCGGCCGGGAGCCCCCGCGTTTCCGCGTGGAAGGGGTCGCGGAGCCGGCGCTCTTCGTGGTGGGCGTCGAGGGGCCATCACCAGGGCGGCGGTCACGTCAGGCGGCGACGAGCTTCGACGAGCTGCGGAGTTGGTTGGACGACAAGCAGCCTGGGTGGTTCTTTGTGCGGGCCTACGATGCAAATGATGAGCTCCTTGAGAGCCTCGACTTCCGCTACGTAAGAGGCCTGGAAGCGATTGAGATCGACGAGCACTCACCCCTTCCGAGTCCTCAAGGGCATCGTCCAGTCAAAGTGGTCCTTCGCGTTGCGCCGGGCGTGGTGGTCTCGCCGTTGGATGGCCCCGCGATGATCACGTCGCTCGAACTGGCGCCGACTAAGGGAGTTTTTTCCCTTGCCGCCAGTCCGGATGCCGGGAGAGCGACCTGTCGCCTTCGCTCGGAGACGGGGGACGGCGTGGATGTCATCGTGCATGCGCCGCGCGTCTGGTGGGCGTTCACCGCCGACGGAGACGAGGAGAAGCCGCATGCTTGGACTGACGGGCTCCAGCCTCTCTCGACGGACGATTTGCTGCCGACCTCGCCGATGCGCCTCAGCGTGCTGCTGCCAGAGCCAGGCTGGGCGGATGAGGTGTTGGTCGGTTTCCGGGATGGATCTCCGCGACGGGTTCCAGTGCCGCGAACCGAACGGGTGCTGTACTACCCGCTTCGGAATCTCGGTGAAGACGATGCGCTGCGCAGGGCGGACGGTCCGTGCGATTTGTTGATGTCCGTACGAACGCGCGCCACCGAGCACGGGCCTGTCGTCGTCGGAGCAGTTCGGTTGACCGCGGACCGACTCCCGGAGCGCGAGAGGGACCGGCGTCTCGGTCTCTCGTACCAGGGAGCGCCCCGCCTCATGAGCCAGATGACGCGGCTAGGCCGGTTCGGCACCGCGCAGCATCGCCGGGCCGTGAAAGAATTGCGCAAGACGTGGTACCAAAAAGCCCGCAGGGGCGGCCCGACCGAGGCGCGTGAGTTCATCCATCAAGCGCTTGCGCTGGCTGCCGCGATACTCGAGCGCGAGCCGACCCGGCGACTGTCCTCACGCTTGCACCGGCGTGCGCAGTCAGTTGCGGGGCTGGATCCGACTGCCGTGGCGACCTGGCAGCGCCGCCTGAGGGCGTCCGAGCCTCGCGGCGGGCGAATGGCTGCTGACGCTGCACGAAGGGAGGCTCGACGACCATGACGGCTTCCGCAGGAGCGCCGCACTTCGATCCGATCCAAGCAAGCCGCGAGATCGCTGAGCGGTATCGGCGCTACCTCCGGACCATGTTCTACTTCCGGGATCCGGAACTCAGGACCTCCTTCGAGAAGGCGCTCGAGGACTGGGAACTCGTGCGGGGGCCCTTTCTCGAGGCGACTCCCGTCTATCGGAGAGTCCGACCGGTCTCCGAGGTGCTCCGAGAAATCCTCGGCGAGGAGATCGACCCTGGGTTCGAGCGTGCCGCGGTGGGCGGTCGGCCGCTGTTCAGCCACCAAGAAGAGGCGATCCGCCGGCTGGCCGAGGGCCGAAACGTCGTGGTCGCGACCGGCACCGGAAGCGGGAAGACCGAGGCGTACCTGCTCCCGATCCTTCTTCATCTCCTGCGCCAGCAACGCGCCGGTGGCCGATCGGTCGGGGTCCGCGCTTTGATCCTCTACCCCATGAACGTGCTGGCAAACGATCAGCGCCGCCGCCTCGGCGAGTTCCACGAGATTCTCGAGGAAGACCAGAGCCCCTTCCGATTCAGCTTCGGGCGCTACACCGGCGAGACGCCGGAGAACGCTCGCGACGATTTCCGGAAGGCGCGGCAGCAGCGGCCTCTCTCCGGAGAGCTGATCTTTCGCGAGCAAATTCGCGAGCGTCCTCCGGACATCCTCCTCACCAACTACTCGATGCTGGAGTACCTCCTGCTACGCCCGAAGGAGACACCGCTTTTCGATGACCGACGTGGGGCGACATGGCGTTTCCTCGTTCTTGATGAGGCGCATCAGTACAAGGGCGCGAAAGGCATGGAGATCGCCATGCTGCTTCGTCGCCTAAAGCAGCGGCTCCGCGAAGGTGGCCAGGAGGCGGGGTTCCAGTGCATCGCGACGAGCGCGTCCCTTGGTGGCGGGACTGATGACCGGAAGGCGCTCGCCGATTTCGCCACGGCGCTCTTCGAGGAGCCGTTCGAGGAGGAGGACATTCTCACCGGCGAGGTGGTGCCGATCGAGCCCGTCAAGATGAGCTCTTTTCGGATCGAGGCGGAGCCGCTGCTGGCTTTGGCCGAGCGCGTCCGTCGAGAGGACGAACCCGGATCCGTCTCGATGCTAGAAGAGTTGGCGGTGCAGGCGGGGTCCGATGGGACGCAGGGCGGATCGCTTTCTGGCCGCCTCCATGCGCACTTCGGGAGCGAGGAACGCGCGTTCCAACTCCGAACGTTGCTCCAGTCGCCGCGCGAGTTGACAGAGGTCGGCGCCGCGGTCTTCGGGAACGCTCCTGAGCAAGACCGGCCACGCCTCATTTCAGCGCTCGTCGATCTCCTCGTACGCGCGGAAGACCCGCGCTCGAGATCCCCGCTCCTCTCGTGCCGGTATCATCTTTTCCTCCGAGGCCTTGAAGGCGCCTTCGTCCGCTACTACCCGCAGCGAGAAGTATCGCTGGCCCGGGATTGGGGAAACGGGGAAAGCGCCCCCGCCTACGAGGTCGCTCTGTGTCGAGAATGCGGGCAGCACTACCTCGTCGGGCGGCGAGACGGGGATCACTTCGCCGAGGCGATCCGCGACGAGACCGAGCAGGACTATAAGGTCGAGTTCTATCGGCCGCTTGATGGATCACCGGACGAGGAGACCGGGAACGACACGACCCGTTTCGTCAACCTCTGCACGAAGTGCGGCAGGGTCACCCAAAAGGCGGCCGCACCGAAGGAGCCATCCTGCGGCCATGGGACGACGCTTCGTCTCGTCTTCGAGGACGAGCGGGAGAGCCACGAAGATCAGATTCGCCGGTGCGGCCGGTGCGGCTACAGAGCGCAGGATCCCGTCCGCGAGATCACGCACGGAGCGGACGGCCCAAACGCGGTCATCGCCACGACTCTTCACCAGCTCCTGCCGGAGAACAGGCGGAAAGTGCTCGCGTTCGCCGACAGCCGGCAGGAAGCGGCTTTCTTCGCTTGGTACCTCCAGGACACGTATGACGCGATCCACAGCCGCGTGCTGGTCCTGCGAGCTTTGCGCCAGATCGCGAGGACGGGCGACGCCGAAGTGGGTCTCCACGATCTGGCGCTGGAGATCCGGGAGCTGCTGAAGAGCGAAGGAGCCGGGGATCCGCTCACGGACCGGGAGCGGCTGCAGAAGGCGTGGGTCCATCTGTTCCGCGAGCTCCTGACCGATCAGCCGCGCATCTCTCTCGAGGGCGTGGGGCTCGTCAGGTGGTTCTTCTATTTGCCGCCCGACGTGGACCTTCCCGCGTCGCTTAGAGGGTCGCCGTGGAATCTCGGGGATGAGGAGGCTCGCAAGGTCGTTGCCTATCTCCTCGACAGCCTGCGGACGGACCACTCCGTGGAGCTCGACGTGGACGACTCCGTGCACGTCCAGTGGGACGATCTCAATCTCCGGGGGGCCAGGCAGACCCAGATGGCGATCGGAGGAGGGAAGTGGACCAAGGCGTGGGATGGCGCGAAGTCGAGGCGCGTAGCGCTTCTCGCGCGCTGGCTCGAAAGGAAGGGCGGCTCCGGCATGACAGAAGGGGAACGGGTTGCCGCTGCGCAGGTACTCCTCCGTGAGATATGGGAGATGGCATCGACCTATCGGGGCGTGGCGCGACTCCTGCGCCCGTCCGGAAACGGCCACCGTGCGCACCCACGGTGGTGGCGCGCCCGGTTGCTGCGGCCGGAGGATCCGCTCTTCAGGTGTGCGATCTGCGGGCGCCTTCATGCGGATTCCATCGGCAACATCTGTGCGCGTTACGGTTGCCCGGGCGTCCTGGGTCGCGTCGATTCTGGGGTCTTCGCTGTCGGGGACGATCACTATCGGGTGCTCTACGACCAGCCCCTACCGCCCGCGCTTCGCGCCGAGGAGCACACCGCGCAGATCGCACGTGAGGAAGCGCGCAGATTCCAGGAGGACTTCGAGGCGGGGCGCATTCATCTCCTGAGCTGCTCGACTACCTTCGAGCTGGGGATCGATATCGGCGATTTGGACACCATTTTCCTGAGGAATGCTCCCCCCGAGCCCTTCAACTACGCCCAACGGGTCGGTCGTGCCGGCCGCAGGGTGCATCCCGGTTTCGCGATAACCTACTGTCGGCGTCGCCCGCACGACCAAGCGGCCTTCGACAACCCGAATCACCTCATGGCAGGCAAGGCGAGGCCCCCGATCCTCAGCGTCACGAACGAGAAGATCGTCTCCAGGCACGTCGTCGCCGTTGCGCTCGCCGCGTTCTTTCAGGAGCGCCGCGAGCGCTTCGAGAACAACGTCGAAGGCTTGCTCGGAGCGATGACCGCGCCGACGGCGGTGCAGGACATCGAGCGCTTCCTGCGCGATCGTCGCGTCGAGATCGAGCATCGCCTGAACGCCATCGTGCCGGAGCCCCTGAAGACTGCCCTTGGTCTGCGCGACGGTACGTGGATCCAGCGGATCACGGGCGAGCACGGTGCGCTCGAACGTGCCGTAGCCGAGGTGGCCAGCGACTACCAGGACGTGGACCTTCTTCAGCGGCACTACGTCGAAGCGGAGGACTTTGGCGGAGCGAAGCGGACGAAGAGCCGCAAGGCGACGATCGCCGGTGAGGACGTGATCAGCTTCCTGTCGCGGAAGGCCGTGATTCCCAAATACGGATTCCCGGTGGACGTCGTCGAGCTCGACTTGCAGCGCACCGATCGGGCCTCCACCGTGGCTCTCCAGCGCGATCTAGCCATCGCAGTGGCCGAGTTCGCGCCGGAGGCAGAGGTCGTGGCGAACAAGAAGCTCTGGACCTCCCGTGGCCTGAAGACAGTGGCCGGCAAGGCGTGGGGCCGGTTGCGGTACCGGAAGTGCAAGACGCACGGCACCTTCGAGACGTTGCCCGAGGGACAGGAGCCGAGCGGTCCGAGCTGCTGCAAGCAGGCACGCACCCAGACGTGGGTGGATCCGATCTTCGGATTCGTGGCCGGGCGGGACGGAGGGGGGGAGCCGAAGGGAAGACCGAGGCGTCTCTTCACCTCGCGGCCCTACTTCAGCGGCATGGCGGTTCCGGACGAAGCACCGACGATCCTCGGAGGGATTGCCCGCGTGTGGAAGGCGTCCCCCGGGGATCTCGTAGTCCTCTGCGAGGGTCGGAAAGGCGGCGGTTTCCGGATCTGCGCCGACTGCGGAGCCGGTTTCGGTGGGACAAGAACTACCCCCGAACACGAGTCCCCGACCGGCCGAGCGTGCCGGGGCACGCTCGAGACGGTTGCTCTCGGACACCAGTTCCGCACCGATGTTCTCCGCGTCTGCTTCGTCCGAGAGCCGTCGGACGTCGGCCCGGGGGATCGCCTCTGGTTTTATCACTCGCTCGCGTATGCGCTCGTCCACGGCGCGGGGGAGGTGCTCGAGGTGCCCCGCCAGGATCTCAGCGTCACGGTCCGCACCTCGGCTCCAGATGCCCATGAGATCGTGCTCTATGACGCCGTTCCCGGCGGCGCTGGCCTGGTCGCACGGCTCCAAGAGCCGGATACGTTCCGCGAGGTGCTTGACGCCGCGCGCGCCCGCGTGGCCGATTGCCGCGGCTGCGCCCCCGACGCGAGCTGCTACGCTTGCCTCCGCCACTACGGGAACCAGTTCGCCCACCCGAGGCTCAAGCGCGGCCCAGCTGCGCGGTTCTTGGCTGAGATGCTGGAGGCTTGGTAGCCGTGCGCCCCCAACGCCGGGATACTCCCGACCGACCCCGCTCACGGACCGCTCGTGCTGCACGAGGAGGACGCGGAGCACGTAGACACCTTGGAGGGTTTTGTGGCGGTCCGGCGACGTGTCCGACGGCATGGACACTCCGAGGGGCGCCAGCTAACAACGGTATGCAGCGGACCTCGCCGAGTCGCTCTGGTACGACTATCCGATTGGCTCGCTGCTCGTGTGGAACAGCCGTGGGCCTGCCGAGGAACAGCACGCGCACGATACCCAGCGCCCGAGCCTGTGGGTAGTCGATGGGCAACAGAGAAGTACCGCTCTTTGCATCCTCTGCGGACGCAAGCCGTACTGGTGGCCTTCCGTTGACGAGTGGAACAAGACGCTC
>CAZKNR010000234.1:0-9102 GCA_964553925.1 uncultured Acidobacteriota bacterium | reverse complement strand
CGCTCTTTCGCACCCTCCGGAGGCCAGGTGTTCGACGTCTGCCATTGGTTCGAGCCCATCGTGAAATACGTGACCTTCGGGAGCGCTTCGAGCCGCGGGCTCGCTTCCCCCTTCAAGAACCGATCGAAGAAGCCGTACAGGATTTCCTGGTAATCGAGGCGGGCATCGCCCATGCTTCGCTCGCCCACGACCGTGTCCTTGGTCGCGCGGGTGAAGGCACAATGTGCGACGGGCGCCACGATCGCCCACTGCCGATCGGCGACCGCCGGCGAGGCGTTCTTCCGCACGTGGTTGTACATCGCGAGGTTCGGGCCGACGGAAACGTCGTACCAGGACATGAACCACAAGCCGGGTACTTCGAGCGGCATGTCGTCGTGCCAGAGGCCGCCCTTGTACCAGGTGGGATCGTTCGGCGCTCGTTGAATCATGCGGCCGCCGGTATCGACCGGCATCGCATCGGCGAAGATCCCCTGAGGGCCTTGCGCGTTCTGCATGATGTCCTGGACCGGCAGGTGCTCGAGAGCCTTGCTCCAGTCGACCGGGGGCATCTGCGGGGCCAGATCGAAGAGCCTGGAGGCGGCGGCGAGATCCTCGCCCGACGTCTCTGGCGGAAACATCGGCCGCACCTGGTTCTGCTGGCCGTAGAGCCAGGCGATGAAGAGCATCTGGATGGCGCCGCCGCGGTACCAGTTGCCCTGCTCGTAATAAGGACCGACCCGGCCCACTCCCGCGCCGAAGCCCTGCACGTTCATCGCGGCGTAAGCGGGGTTGCCCATCGACGCGATGGCCATCTGGTACTCCGCCGTCGACGAGCAGCCCGTCGTCCCCACCTTGCCGTTCGACCACGCCTGAGCCTGCATCCACGAAAGCGCGTCGTAGCCGTCAGTGATGGGGGCGCCCAGGATGTCGTAGTTGCCCTCCGAGAAGAAGTGCCCCCGCTCGTTCTGGACGACGTAAGCGTAGCCTCGCTTCACCGCGGTGAGAGCCGCGGTCATATCCGCGGGCCCGCCGTTTCTGACGTCCCAGAAATTGAAGTTGTAGGGGGTCCGCACCCAGACGATGGGAACCTTGCCCGAAGCGTTTCTCGGCCGGTAGACGTCGGTCGCGAGACGAACGCCGTCGCGCATCGGAACCATCACTTTACGGTCGACGACCGCGATATCCTGGAGCTCGTTCTCGAGCTCCAAGCGCTCGGCGATCTGCTCCGGCGTCAGAGGGGTGCGCGGCTGCGCCGAGAGGAGGGAGGGAACGGCAAGGACGAAGACGAACCAGCGGGTCAGCATGGGCGATCCATAACACAGTTGGTCTACCGGGCTCCAGGGTCTCGGAGCGCCGCCCGCGCCGTCAGCAGGAGCGCGAGAGAGGCGGCGCCGAGGACGCTCCAGAGGACGAAGCGCTTCCAGTCCGGAATCAGCGGCTCTCTGAGAGCGCTTTCTCCCGCGAGCGTGCGCGGCTCACCAAGCGATACGTCGGTCATCGGCAAGAGCCGTTCGTCCTCCGAGGAGGCGAGCGCGCGAAGGCTCTCGTTTGCCTGTCGCGGCGGACCGACGCGGCTGCTCCCGTAGGCGATCTCGAAGGGCGACTCGCCTCGGGCGACGAACACGACGTCGTCGGGGCGGTAGCCCACGCGGAGCGCGGGAAGGCTTCCGCCAAAAACACCCAGACCCTCGTCGGTCGTGAGCTTCCAGTAGCGATCGCGGGTGCCTCTCACCTCGAGGCGCGTCTCGGCGAGCTCGTCGCCTTCGACTTCGAATCGATAGACCGAGGCGCCCGCCCGACGGACCCATGGCGCCTTCGCGTCGGAGCGCGAGAAGAGCTGGACCTCGGCCCAGGTGTTCCTCTCCGACGGCAAGACGTCCACTTGCTCGACGAGGACGGGGCCCGGGGTCTCGAAGAGAAGTCCCTCTTCTTCGGAGCGAAGAGCGGGGATCTCGAGCCACACCGCCTCGACGATCTCGGTCCTCGAGGAGAGATTTAGATCGACTCGGGTCAAAGTCATCGGGATCGGCCCCTCATGACTCGTGAGCCTCAGGTAGCGGGCGACCCTCGACGAGACCGGGATCTCGTTTCTCAGCAGCCTCTCCCCGTCGCGCCTCAGATCGGCCACGACGGCCGACGTCACCGTCCTCCATGAGGAGAGGTCGCCGCTCTCTTCGACGCGCAGCTTGCGAACGAAGCCCCCCTTCCGATCGCTCGGCTCGTCCCAATGGAGAACCAGCCGCTCGACGACGTAAGCCGGGTCGATCGAGCCCGGATCCATAACGTAGGCCACGACGCCGGCGGGAGCGGTACCCGGCTCGAGCGAAACCAACGTGCGCTCGACTCCGCTCTCGATCTGGACCCGAACCGCCGAAAGCTCCGCGGGCGTCGCTTCGAGAAGCGGGAAGACGCGAGCGGCAACGACGCGCCGCTCCACTTCCTCCTCGTCCGGTGGGCTCCAGAGCTCGTGCGGAACGAGAGCTCCTCCGGCGTTGAAGACGCGGAGGTCGCCCAGATCCGATCGCGTGACGCTCCGATAGACGGTGAGCGGGAGTCGGACTCGATAGAGCGGCGCCTCTATCGAGGGACGGACCGCAATTCCATAGGCGAAGTCGTCCTTCCGCGGATCCTGCGCGTGTGCCGGCACCGCGAGGGAGACGACGAGCGCGCTCGCGAGAGTCCACCTCATGACGCGCTCAACTCGCCTTGCGGCTCTCGAGGCGGGACCGGCGAAAAGTAGCCGACGACGAGGAGCAGTATGCCAACCCCGAGAAACGAGACGATGCGCGCCACCGTGCCGGTGTGCGAAAGGTCGACGAGGAACAATTTGAGAACGACCGCGCCCATGAGCGCGGCGCCCGTGGTCCACAGAGGACGGAGGCTTCGCTTCGTCCCCGCGACCATCGAGGCGAGCCCGGTCAGAGACCAGAGCACGGCGATCGCGGACTGAACCACCACGGAGTCGAACATGGCCTGCGCCTCGAAGGGGACACCGAGGCCGAAGTGAACCGTCCGGAAAACGACCCCGTGCATCGAGACAAACAGGGCGCCACCGATCGCGGCGCGGGCCGCGCTCCGTGAGATGCCGTTGGCCTCGAGCCACTCCCCCATTTTCGAGAGCCAGAGGAGGAGGGTCGAGAACGCGAGCAGCACCGTGAGATCGATCGGGCTCAGGATCGGAACGTAAGGAAGAGGGGTCGGGTCCCACGTTCCCGTGAACGTGCCGGCGACCACCCAGTACAAAAGGCAGGCGGCCACGGGAGCGGCACCCCACGTGAGGTAGGGCGCGGGGAGCTTCCGCCGCAGAGATACGAGCGCGAGGATGGTTACGATCGGCACAACTCCCCAGGTCACGTCGCCCCATGCGGGTCCGCCGACGGCGCGATGGACGAGATAGCTCGACTCCCAGGCCGCTAGAAGACAGACGAGCCAGAGGCCGCCCGCATGCCAGAGATCTCGGACACGTCGCGTCCACAGAACCAACAGGTGAGCCGCGACGGCGGCGAGCCAGCCCAGAGCCGCCAGTCCGCGGAAAGGGTGCTCGAGCGTGAGCGCGGCATAGAGGACCGCGAAAGGCAGAACCGGAAGAAGCCCGAGTGAGACTTTCTCGAGGAGCGGCCAGGCGAGGTGGCGACCGAGCGGAATCACGACGGCGGCGGTGAACGAGAGGAAGATCAGGGCCCAACCCAGCACTCGATCTTCGGTCTGGGCATAGGCGCCGACCTCGTGAAGGCCATTGAGGATCCACCAACCGAGACCCCAGGCGAAGAACACAGCGAGAAGAGGCCTTTCCTCGTCGCTCAGATGGTCGATGCGGCGATGAAGGTGGAGGGCCGTGGCGAGGCCGGCGATCGCGATGACGACGCCTCCCGCAAACCGCGCGTTCAATACGGCCTGGGATCCCGCGGGCCCGGGATCCAGGAGAAACATGAAACCCGCCAGAATCTGAAGCGCGCCCCCGGAGAGGCGAGGGAGGAGCCGTCTCTGGCGAGCGCCGACCCACACCATGGCCGCTCCCTCGAGCGCCCAGAAGGCCGAGGTGACGAGGTTCTCGAAAGCGAACGGGACCGCGAGCGTCGCGAAGACGATCCCCGTGCCGAGAAAGGACTCGCCCAGGTCTCGGGCCACCTCGGGCCGGTATCGGAGGAGACCGAGCGCGAGGGCGACGTAGAAGGCGCCGAGTGCCACAGCGGTCCACGCCATCCCGTACTCGGTATCGCGAACCAGAGCGCTCTGAAGGACGGCGGCGGCGAGCGGCACTCCGAAGACCAGAGTCCCATCGACGATCGCCTTCCGGCTTCCCGCGTGCCGCAGCGCGAAGACGACGGCGATGGCGACGTAGAGAAGGAAGAAGACGACGAGGAACGGCTCCGTCGTCTGGAAGAACTCCGGGCGGTAGTAGCGGTAGCCCCAACTCGCGGAAATGACGAAGGTGAAGAGGAACCCCAGGAGGTTCAGGAGCCGATAGCTCCGGAACCACGCGGTCGCGAGGATGCCGGCGTTGAGAAGCGCGTAATAGCTGAAGAGGGCTATGTGGCTTCCCTGACCCGTGGAGGTGAGGACCGGGGCGAGGAAGCCGCCGACGGTTGCGAGCGTCGCGAGCGCGAGCGAGTCCTCGGCCACCGCGAGCACCGCCGAGAGCGCCACGAACAGGAAGAGAAGCGCGAAGGCCATCGTTGCCGGGACGAGGGTGTAGAGCCGGAAAGCCGCGAAGACGGTGAGGTAGAGGATCCCGATGCCGCCTCCCTGGAGCGCGAGCCCGAAGCCCGGACGCTCGGTCCGCGTGCGCCAGCCGAGGACCAGAAGCGCAACACCTCCGAGTGCGGCACCCGCGAGCCGGAGCTCGATGGGAAATAGCTCGCGGTCGACGGCGTACTTCAAGAGGAAGGCGACGCCGAAGAACAGGACCACCACTCCCACGGTGACGATGAGGCTCGGGCCCGTGAGGTACGGCCTCGCCCAGTTCCACGCGCGCTCGAAGAAGTCCGGCTCCACCTCGACGGGAGCCGCGAGTGGCGCGTGCCGCTCGAGCGCCTTGGGCAGCGGAGCGGCCTCAGGAGGCGGAGGAGGCGGAGGAGGCGAGCTCGCTCGCACGGGCTCCGGCGCCGATGACGCAACCTCGGGAGTTCTCGGAAAAAGATGAGCGAACGCGCGCTCGAGATCTCGTATGCGCGAGCGTTGTTCGAGAACGCTCGTGAGGACGTAGCCGAAGAGGGCGCCCTGGAGGGCTCCCCAGGCGCCACCGAACGAGAACCCGGCGATTGCGCCCACCATCGCGATCACGGCCGGCATCTAGTGCCCTCCCTTCCCGACGCTCGCGGGGAGAGCGTCGGCGAATCGGCTGGTTTGTGCGGAACTTGATCCCATCGTAACAGCGGTATCGTTCCTGGAAAAGCAGGGTTCGTGCCACCGCGAAGCGCGGGAAATCCCTCATGAGAAAGGAGATTCCAACCGCCCCAAACGGCCCATCGATCCCTGGTTGTACAGGCTGCTACATTCAGTGCTCGCGGGGCGGGAACGGCGAACGGATTGCGCTGGTTGGGCAGAACCGGGTACAGTGTGGGCAACATCCCTCGGCTGATTCATCAAGCCTCCGCCCCAAGGATGAGCGCGCCAGAGAGCTCGTTAGGAGGACGTGAATGAAAGTGCTCGGTCTGGCAGCCGGTGGCTCTTTCGCGGTTTTGCTGCTCCTCGCTTGTCCGCCCAAAGAGCCTCCCGAACCTCCCGACCCGGGAGACGATCTCGTAAAGCGTGGTGAGACGCTGTTCTTCGAAGAGACCTTCGACGGCAACGGCCGCACCTGCGGCACCTGTCACCCGCGCGAGAACAACTTCACCCTCGACCCCGGGTTCATCGCGACCCTGCCGAACGACGACCCGCTGTTCGTAGCCGAGACCCACCCCGATCTCGCGGAGAACTTCGAGAACCCTCGACTGATGCGAGAGCTCGGCCTCATCCTGGAGAACCTGGACGGGTTCTCTGACCTCGCAAACGTATTCGTCATGCGCGGCATCCCGCCGACACTCGCGCTCCGGACTTCCGTCGCGAGCGGCGCCGGTCCTCGGACCGGCTGGTCGGGCGACGGGGCTCCGGGTGACGGGTCGCTTCGTTCGTTCGCCACGGGCGCGGTCATCCAGCATTTCACCAAGACCACGAATCGCGTCGCCGGCGTCGATTTTCGGCTTCCCACGGACGAGGAGCTCGACGCCCTCGAGGCGTTCCAGCTCTCGCTCGGACGCCAGGAAGACCTGAGCTTACCGATCGCGCTCGAGGGAGACGTTGCCGCGAGAGGCCAGGAAATCTTTCTCGATCGGACCCTCGGCAAGTGCTCCCTCTGCCACTTCAACGCCGGTGCCAACGGCGATCCCGCGGTCTTCGGACCGCAGGGGGGAAACCTCAGCTTCGACACCGGCGTCGAGGAGCTCCCGGACCGGCCCGCCGATCTGACGGGAGAGCTCGTGCCGCCGGACGACGGCTTTGGCCATCCGGGAAACGGTCAGTTCAATACACCGCCTCTCGTCGAGGCCGCGGACACGCCGCCGTTCTTCCACAACAACGCCGTCGTCACAATCGAGGGCGCAGTCGCGTTCTACAACGGCGACGCCTTCAACAACTCCCCCGCCGGCCAGGTCCTCGCGGGCGCCACCGGGAGCGGAATCAATCTGGACGCAACGCAGGTGGAGGCCGTCGCCGCCTTCTTGCGCGTTTTGAACGCGCTCGAGAACGTTCGGCAGTCGATCGAGCTCCTGGAGGCGAGCGGGAAGGCCCGGCCCTCCGAGAAAGTCGTCTCTCAGGTTTCTCACGAGATCGAGGACGCCATCCGGGTCCTCGCGGAGAGGACGCTCCACCTCGATGCGGTGAGTGTCCTCCAAGAGGCCAGAGCCTTGGTCGGACGGCGATCACCAGAAACCGCGGATGCGATCGAGCTTCTTCGGGAGGCACGTTCGCTTCTCGCAGGAGGGACGGGACGATGACAAGAACGACGCAGAGTTTGGCCACGGCCCTTTCGGTTTTCGCTCTCATCGGCGTTGCCACCGGAGCCCAGGAGGCGACGGAGATGTTCATCCCCATCGGCCAGTCTCCCGAGCTGTCGAAAACAGCCACGGTGATCGGAACCATCGAGTCGGTGGACACGGAGAAGAGAACCATCGTCGTCAAGAGCGACGGGGGGGCCGCGACCGCGACGATCAGCGAGAAGACGCGCATCTACGTCGATCGGAGCAAGCGGAAGGAGAGCAACCGCTACGGGACTTTCGATGACATGAAGGCGGGGGCCGGTGTGGAAGTCCTCTACGAGGGCCGCACGCGCGCGGCTTCGGGACCGGCGGAATGGGTGAAGGTGGAGGTGCCGCCGTAAGAGCGGTTCCCTACTCCTCCTCGAGCGGAACCGTTGAACTGCCCGAGGCCATCCCCTATGATTGAATTCCGGTTAATCAATCGATGCTTCAGGCGATGCTTCGGGTGCTCGTTTGCCTCCTTCTGACGACGCTCTTGCTCCAAACGAGCGTTCTCGCGCGCCCGAACCTGGTCCTCATCGTCGCTGACGACCTCGACCAGAACCTGGGCACGCTGGACTTCATGCCCAACTTGCATCGCCTGCTGGTGCAGCAAGGGGTCACCGTCTCCGACTTCTTCGTCACCAACTCGCTTTGCTCCCCATCGCGCGCCACCCTTCTCCGCGGTCAATACACCCACTCGCACGAAGTCGGCTCGAACGAGTCGCCCGCGGGTGGCTTCGAGACGTTTCTTCGGATGGGCCACGAGGCGTCGACACTCGCCACCTGGCTCCAGGGGGCGGGCTATCGAACGATGCTCCTCGGGAAATACGTCAACGGGTACCCCGAGGGCGGAGGCCGCACCCACCGTCCGCCGGGCTGGAGCGAGTTCGTGAGCCCCGTCGACGGCGAGGCGTACAAGGGCTTCAACTATCGAATGAACGAGAACGGCCGCATCGTTTCCTATGGGAATCGAACGCAGGATTACCTGACCGACGTCCTCGCGCGGAAGGCCGAGGACCTTCTGAGGCGCTCGAGCGGAACACCGTTCTTCCTTTATCTGGCGCCCTACGCCCCGCACCATCCCGCGACGCCCGCACCTCGGCACGACCGGCTCTTTGCCGGAGCCCAGGTGCCGCGAACGCCCTCGTTCAACGAAGCGGACGTGAGCGACAAGCCCGCACCCCGATCGCCACTCTCGGGCTCCGAGATCGGCGACATCGACTCGCTCTATCGGTCGCGACTCCAGTCGATGCAGGCCGTCGATGAGATGATCGCTCGCGTGGTCCAGATCCTGGAAGGCAGCGGCCGAATGAGCGACACCTACGTCTTTTTCACCTCGGACAACGGCTTTCACATGGGCCAGCATCGCTTGCGTCCGCAGAAGGCGACGCCTTACGAGGAAGACGTTCGAGTTCCGCTGGTGGTGAGAGGGCCTGGTGTCCCTTTGGGAGAGACGCTTTCCGGATATCTTGCCGGCAACGTCGACCTCGCGCCGACTCTCGCCGAGCTCGCCGGGGTCGAGACTCCACACTTCGTCGACGGGCGTTCCCTCGCTCCCTTGCTGCGCGGCGACCGTCCCGCTCAGGGGACGTGGAGGCAGGCCTTTCTTCTCGAGCAGTATTCCGACGAAGGCTTGATCGCACCCTCGACCCGATCCGCTCAGCCGGTGTTCGTAGGGCTCCGGACACTCCGGTACAAGTACGTCGAGTACTGGACCGGAGTGCGGGAGATCTACGACCTCGCTTCCGATCCCTACGAGCTCTCGAACTTCGGAGGATCGGCTTCACCGGAGCTGATGGCGCAGCTCTCTTCCCTGCTGCGAAGCCTGTCCACTTGCGTCGGCGCGGCCTGCCGCGCGGCGGAAACCTTCGCCGCCCCCTGAGCGCACTACGCCCTATCAACTAAACTAAACCCGGTACCTTTCTGAGCTGGAGCTTGGGACCTACCTTCGCTACTCACCGTACGGCGTCTCGGAGGTTTCCACGCGCTCCCGCGAATGGCGAAGCGCCGTCAAGGCCGCCAAACCAAACTGGATTGGTCTGGCCATGGATCAGCTCCAGGAGGCGCTGCAGGAGAGTGGCCTGGGACGATTCCTGGATCCCGACGTGACCTTGGTGCCCGCTCC
>CAZKNR010000233.1:0-12401 GCA_964553925.1 uncultured Acidobacteriota bacterium | reverse complement strand
ACCGAACAAAAGGGGTATGGCGCGGAGGAGCCTACCGGCGACGTAGGACATGCGACTTCAGGGACTTTTGTCCGGAGCCTCGAGCTCCCACTCGTGGACGTTCCAGAAGAGACCGGCATTCGTTGGGTTGGGTTTCACGTTCCGGAGCGTATTGGGGAACGCGCTCACAATCGTCCGGTTGTAGAGCGGAATCTCGGGAACCTCGCGGGCGAGGATCTCCTGCGCCTGGAACAAGAGAGCCTTCCGCTTCTCCCTATCGACGGTCTGGTCGGAGGAGTACAGGAGCCGGGTCAGCTCCTCGTTCTCGTAATAATAGATGTTGCGCCCCCGGGGCGGGGTGCGGTCCGAAGCGTAGAACAGCGTGATCTCGGGGTCGGCGGGAAGGGTCCAGGCGGAGAGGAAGAACGGAAGCTTGCCAGAGAACCAGAGCTCTCCGAGCAGGGTGGGCTCGTAGTTCCGGATCTCCATTCCGATCCCGACGTCTTTGAGCTGGGCCTGGAGGACCTGCAGGACCATCTCCCATTCGGCGTGTCCGGAGCGCGTAGTGCCGGCAAACGTGAGCGGGACTCCCTCCTTCTCGACGATCCCGTCCCCGTCGCGGTCCTCGTAGCCGGCCTCCTTCAAGAGCTCCCTGGCGCGCGCGGGATCGTATCCGTACGCGGTGACACCGGCGTTGAACGCCCAGGACATCGGCTGAATGACGGAGTCCACCACCTTCACCACGCCTTCCAGGACGTCCTCGGCGATCGCCCGGCGGTCGATCGAGTGGGCCACCGCCTGGCGCACCCTCAGGTCGCGAAAGGCAGGGACCTCCCGGAGATTCAGCGCCACGTGGGCATAGGAGTTTCCCATCGTGCGGGAGACTTCGACTCCCGGGATTCCCTCGAGCTCGTCGAGCTTGTCGAGAGGCACATTGTCGACAACGTGGACCTCTCCCGACCGGAGCTGGTTCATACGGGTGTTGCTGGACGGAATGAATCGAAAGAGAAGCTTTCCGATCGCGGGGGCTCCCCGCCAGTAATTCTCGTTTCGCGTGAGGAGGAGGTATTCGCCCGTCCTCCATTCCTCGACCTCATACGGTCCCGTTCCGATGGGCCTCCGGTCGTACTCGGGAAATGCGTTCAGATTCTTCCCCTCGAGTGCGTGCCGGGGAAGAGCCCCCCGCCAGAACTGGTCCTGATAGGCGGCGTAGATTCGTTTGTAGGTGACGACCGCGGTGAGATCGTCGGGCGTCGCGACCGACTCGATGAGGTCGAATCCTTCGGTCGATTCGGGGTTGTAATCCGGGTCGTTGATGGTCTCGACGGTGAACGCGACGTCCCGGGAGGTGAACGGCTCATCGTCGTGCCAGCGCACTCCCGACCGAAGCTTCCAGGTAACTTCGAGCCGCCCATCGTCAAGAACGCGCACGAGGCCGTTCTCGGGAGAGGGGACCACCTCGGCGAGCACGGGCACCGCCTCCATCCTCTCGTTCCATACCGTGAGGCCCTCGGAGATGCAGATCATCGTGTCCTCGAGGATGTGCGTCGAGAAACGGTTGAGGGTATCGGGCTCGCGATCGTAGCCGATGACCAGGAGCTCGTTCGCTCCCGGAGCGGGCTTTCCCGCTCCAGAACAAGCGGCGGCGAGGACGAGAACCAACGACGATGGCCGTAACATGGCCCCCTACTTGAACACTGACCGCTGGCAACTGACAACTGATTAGCCGAAAGCTATCATGGCGGCCATGACCCGGCCGGAGGCGGAAGACGGTTTGGTGGGCGTCGTCTCAACCGAGGACATCGATCTTCCCGAGCCGCTCGCCCTCGACTGCGGTCGAGAGCTCCACCCAGTCCGGATTGCCTACGAGACGTACGGCACCCTGACGTCCGAGAAGGACAACGTCATCCTCGTCTGCCACGCGCTTTCCGGTGATGCCCATGCCGCCGGCTGGAGCGCCACGCCCATGGAGGAGAGCGCCCTCGACGGCTTCCGCGCCGACGAGCGCGACATCGCGAAGAAGTCCGGCCTCGGGTGGTGGGACGGGATGATCGGCCCGGGGAAGGCGTTCGATACCAGCCGCTACTTCGTGGTGGCGACGAACCTCATCGGCGGCTGCCGCGGGTCGACGGGTCCTTCCTCGCTGAATCCCGCGACCGGGAAGCCTTACGGCCTCGACTTTCCCACGCTGAGCGTCGCCGATATGGTTCGGGCGGAACGGGCTCTTCTGCGAGAGCTCGGGATCGAGAGACTCCTCTCCGTCTCCGGCGGCTCGCTCGGGGGAATGCAGGCTCTGGAGTGGGCGGCGCTCTTTCCGGAGTCCGTCCTTAGCATCATCCCCATCGCCTCGACCACGGCCCTCGATCCGCAAGGGGTCGCGTGGAACGCCATCGCAAGAAGCGCCATCATGGCCGACCCCGACTGGCAGGCCGGCCACTACTACGGAACGGGACGGGCGCCGAACGCGGGAATGGCGGTGGCGCGAATGGTCGGCCACGTCACCTACCTCTCCGCCTATTCGATGGCGGAGAAGTTCGGCCGGAGGCTCCAGGGCCGGGACGATCTCTCCTACACCGTGACCGAGCCCGACTTCGAGGTCGAAAGCTACCTCCAGCACCAGGGAGAAAAGTTCGTCCGCCGGTTCGACGCGAACACCTATCTCTACTTCTCGAGGGCGCTCTCGTATTTCGACCTCGCGCGCCAGTACGGAGAAGGAAGCCTCGAACGAGCGGTCGGAGGATTCCAGGCATCGACGCTCCTCATCTGCTTCAGCTCCGACTGGCTCTATCCGCCTTCGAACTCGCGCGCCCTCGCGAACGCCCTCGAGGCGAACGGCAAGGACGTCGAGATCCACGTCATCGAAGCTCCCTACGGCCACGACTCATTCCTCCTCGAGGAGGCGCGGCAGACCCCGATGATTCGCGATTTCCTCTCCCGCGTCTACCAGGGCCGGCGGGAGAGCAGGAGGTTTTGAATGGAAGACGCGCGCGCCTTTGGCTTCGACACCCGGCAGGTGCACGCGGGCCAGAGGCCGGATCCCAATACCGGCGCCCGCGCCGTCCCCATCTTCCAGACGACGAGCTACGTCTTCGAGGACCCGGAGTCGGCGGCGGCGTACTTCAACCTCAAGGAGTACGGAAACACCTACTCCCGCATCATGAATCCCACGGTGGCCGCGTTCGAGGAGAGAGTGGCGAATCTCGAAGGCGGCGCGGGCGGCGTCGCCTTCGCCAGCGGCATCGCCGCGCAGGCGGGAGCGCTCTTCACTCTCCTCCAGCCCGGCGATCACGTCGTCGCCTCGAGCGCGCTTTACGGCGGCACCGTGAACCAGTTCAAGCACTACTTCCGGAAGCTCTCCGTCGAGCTCACGTTCGTCGATCCCGACGATCTCGGCGCGTGGAAAGGAGCCCTCAAGGACACGACCAAGCTCGTCTACGCCGAGACCATCGGGAATCCCGGAGGCAACGTCCTCGATATCGAGGCGGTGGCGAAGATCGCCCACGATCACGAAGCACCCCTCATGGTCGACAACACGTTTCCGACGCCGTACCTTTGCCGGCCATTCGACTGGGGAGCGGACATCGTGGTGCACTCGGCGACCAAGTTCATCGGGGGGCACGGGACTTCCATCGGAGGGGTGGTAGTCGAGTCCGGGGTCTTCGACTGGTCGAACGGGCGCTTCCCTGTCGTCGCCGATCCCTCCCCTGCCTATCACGGCCTCTCGTTCCACGAGACGTTCGGAATGTACGGATACCTGATGAAGCTCCGGGCCGAAACGCTCCGGGACCTCGGAGCCGCGATGAGCCCATTCAACGCCTTCCTGTTCCTCCAGGGTCTCGAGACGCTGTCGTTGCGGATGGACCGCCACGTCTCGAACGCTCTCGGTGTGGCGAAGTTCCTCGAGGCCCATCCGATGGTCGAGCGCGTCACCCACCCGGGGCTCGCCTCGAGCCGCTACCGGCCCCTGGTCGAGAAGTACCTGCCGAAGGGCGCGGGAGCGGTTTTTTCCTTCGACATCGCCGGAGGACGCGAGGCGGGGCAGAACTTCATCCGCGGAGTGAGCCTCTGGTCCCACCTCGCGAACGTAGGGGATGCCAAGAGCCTCATCATCCATCCCGCGAGCACGACCCATCGGCAGCTCACGGACGCGGAACTCTCGGCCGCGGGGGTGAGCCCGGGAACCATCAGGCTCTCGGTAGGGATCGAGAACGCGGACGATCTGATCTGGGATCTGGAGCAGGGCTTCCGGGCGGCGAGAGTTCCCAGAGCGACGGCGGTGGTTTCAGCATGAGCCCAGATTCTAGGAGCCTTGATTCTATGAGCCCAGATTTCGACCTCACCCGCTACCAGGACCCGCAGACCATCCAGCGGGTCCTCCATAACGCCAAGACCATCGCCGTCGTGGGGTTGTCCGCGAACCCGCTCCGGGCCAGCTACTTCGTCGGCTTCTATCTGAAGCGCCACGGCTACCGGATCGTTCCCGTGAATCCCCGGGAGAGCGAGATTCTCGGGGAGAAGAGCTACCCGAGTTTGAAGGAAGTCCCGATCCCCATCGACGTGGTAAACGTCTTTCGGGCTAAGGCGGCGGTGCCGGAGCTCGCGAGAGAGGCCGTCGCCATCGGAGCGGGGAACCTCTGGACCCAATTCACGGTGGTGAGCCCCGAGGGGGCGCGCATCGCGGAAGAAGGCGGGGTCTCGGTCGTCATGGATCGCTGCATCAAAGTCGAGCACGCCCGCTACGTCGGCCGCATGCACTGGCTCGGGTTCAACACCCAGCGAATCACGTCCGTCCGCGGCGGATTGCAGTAGGCTACCGCATCCGCCTTGCGGGTGCCCCGTCGAATTGCTAATCTGTTTTTGCTTTTCACAACCAACTTCGTTCCGAGCCGACCATTGTCGAAAGGAGAACGCGAGGAGAGTCATGTCCAAGAAAGCAGTCAAGAAGACCGAGCCCAAGAAAGCTTCGCCCCGCGCGAAGCGAAGCAAGACCCCGGACGCGGCGGCGACGCCCTCACTCGATCAGATTCGAGACCGGGCCTATCAGATCTTCCGTACCGGCGTGAATCCGAGCAATCCCGCCGCCGACTGGTTCCAGGCCGAAAGCGAGCTCAGAGGCGACGCCCGCGCCTGACCGTCTGACCGGGCGCCCTTTACAAGAAGCGGGCGCTCCCGTATCCTCTCCCGGTCCAAGCAGCAGCACCAGGGCAGGATGGTTCGATGGCCGACGAAGCGGTTCAATTTCTCAAAGAGTTCGTCAGTAAACCTCATGAGATTGGCGCCATCGTGCCCAGCTCCCCCGCTCTCGCGAGGGAGATCGTGCGCAGCATCGACTGGGACAGGGTCAGGGTCGCCGTGGAGTACGGGCCGGGCCTCGGCGCCATCACCGGGGAGATCCTCACCAGGACCGAGGGGAAGGACTTCTTCGCCATCGAGCTGAACGAGGCCTACGCCAACCGCTTCCGCCGAAACTTCCCCCAGGTCCCGCTCTACCGAGATTCCGTCGCGAACGTAGCATCGGTCGCCGCCGCGCACGGAGTCGACGCTATCGATTGCGTCATCAGCGGGCTTCCCTGGGCGATCTTCTCGGACGCGGTCCAGGACGAGCTCCTCGACGCGATGTTTCAGGTGCTGCCCGAAGGCGGTCAGTTCGTGACCTTCGCCTACATGCACGGCCTGGCCCTGCCCGCCGGGCGAAGGTTCAGGGACAAGCTCACCCGCCGTTTCCGAACCCTCGAACAGAGCCCGGTCGTCTGGCGCAACACCCCGCCAGCCGTGGTCTACCACTGCGTTCGATAGCTACGCCTGGTACAGCGACGCCTTCGGGTCCACGCGCGAGATGCGGCGCGCTGGAATGTAGCTCGCCACGAGCGCCACGGCACCCAGTAGAGCCGCGACGGCCAGAAACGTCCATGGGTCGTTCGCTCGAATTCCGAAGAGCTGGCTCGAAAGAAGCCTCGCACCGGCGAGCGCGCCTATGACCCCGAGGGCCATCCCCACGGCAACGGGGATCATCGCTTGCTTCACCACGAGAGCCACCACGTCGTTTGTGCTTGCTCCAAGAGCCATCCGCACTCCGATCTCGTGCGCCCGCCGGCTGGCGAGATACCCGATGACCCCATAGACCCCGATCGACGCGAGGGCGAGGCCGAGGAGGCTCATGGTAAGAAGGAGCGCCGCGAGAAATCTCGGCTGGGCGAGAGAGTCGAGGACGCGCTCGTCCATCGTGGCGATGCCGTGGAGCGGCAGCGCCGCGTCGATTCCTCGCACCTTCTGGCGTAGCGCGGGCACCAGACTCTCGGGTGCGGCCTCCGCTTTCAACGCGAGCGTCACCGTCCGCTGGATCCAGTCCCAGGCTTCGGGCGGCGCCTGTGCGAGGGGAAGATAGAACTCGGGGTCGATCTCGGCGCCGAGACCTCTCGAGCGAACGTCGCCGACTATGCCGACGACAGTCTTGTAGCTCGGCTCGTCAGGCGCCCCTTCGCAGCAGGAGATGCGCTTTCCGAGAGCGCTCTCTCCGGGAAAGGCGGTCCTGGCCAGCGTCTCGCTCACCACCATCGAAAGCTCGGACTCGCGGCGGTCGGAAGTAAGAAAAAGGCGGCCTTCCAGAAGCGGGATCCCCATCGCGGCGAAGTAGTCGGAGCTCACCATGCGGAGCTGAGACTGGACCATGTCCTCGCGCGTCTTGCCTTCGGGGATGAGACCGTTCGAGCCGCCGCCCGGCCCCATGGGGACCTGGGAGCTGACGGCGGCGTGGCGCACTCCGGGGATCCCCTTCGCGTCCTCGACGATTCTCTCGAAGGTCTCGACGACGTTCGGCGCCGCCGCGTACGCGTCTCTCGGGAGGGTCACTCGGGCGGTCAGCACTCCCCGGGGGTCGAACCCCGGTTGAACCCGCCCCATCTCGAGAGCGCTCCGCACCAGAAGCCCCGCTCCCGCGAGAAGAGCGAGGGCAAGCGCGATCTCGACAGACACCAGCGCGAAACGGACACGCCCTTGTGAGCGGCTTCCGCCCGCGCGGTGCTCTCCTCGAAGCGCCGGGATTTCCGCTCTCGCGGCGGAGAGCGCGGGAATGAGGCCTGAGAACAGGCTCGCGGCGATCGCCGCCATGAGCGTGAATCCGAGGACCGCCGGGTCGATGCGGGTTTCTTCCAGACGGGGAACTCCTTCGGGGGCCCAGGCGATGACAGTCTCCGTCATCCAGAATCCGAGCGCCGTCCCGAGCGCCGCGGCGACGAGGGCGAGGACGAAGGTCTCGGCGAGGACCTGGCGCGCGAGACGTCCCATTCCCGCTCCGAGCGCCGCGCGCACCGCCATCTCCCGCGACCGGGCGGCCCCTCGCGCGAGAAGGAGGTTCGCGACATTGGTGCAGGCGATGAGGAGCACGAGTGAGACCGCTCCCATGAGGATCAGAAGTCGCGTCCGATAGTCGCCCACGAGCCACTTGCCGTAAGGAACGAGTCGGATTCCAGCAGACTCGTTGGGATAGAGCTTCTTTTGTTCCTCGCCGATGACGTCCAGACGCACCTGGGCGGCCTCATAGGAAATTCCGGGCCGGAGTCGACCGAAAACATCGAGGTAGTGCTCGTCGTGCATCGCCTCCTGCGTTGGTGTGAATGCGGCGGGAGTCCAGAGCTCCTGGTCGTACGCGGGATAAGAAAACTCTCTCGGCATCACGCCCACCACGGTATGAGGGATGCCGTTCAATCGGATCTCGCGCCCCACGATGCCCGGGTCGGCGCCGTAACGACGGGCCCAGAGTCCGTAGCTAAGAATGGCCACCCGTTCGCTCCCCGGCCGGTCCTCGTCTGCGAGAAACCACCGGCCGTGAAGAGGCGCCATCCCGAGAAGCTCGAAGTACCCGTGGGACACTCGGCCTCCGAGGACCCTTTCGGGATCGCCGCTGTCGCTCACGTTGAAGCTCTCGTAGTCGAGGGCGGCCAGATGCTCGAAGACGTCCCCGCTCGCGCGCCGCCAATCGACGAAGTTCCCCACCGACACGTTGATGGGTCCGAGGTTCTGATAGTTCTCGCCCACGAGAGCGATCCGCTCGGAGTCCTCGAAAGCGAGAGGACGGAGCACCACGGCTCGGAGGACGCTGTAGATGGAGGTGGTAGCGCCGATTCCGAGCGCGAGCGTGAGGACGGCGATCGCGGCGAATCCGCGCGCCGCCCAAAGCTGACGAATGCCGTACGCGAGGTCCTGACGGAGTTGCTCGAAGTAGGCGGCTCGTTTCACGTGTGTCTCTCCTTCTCTTCGAATCTGCCGGCACGTTTCCTAAAAACGCAAGGGGAGTCGAAAAAGTTCAGGCCGCGATGGTGGCGCCTCCGAGGCAGACCTCTCCGTCGTAGAACACCGCGAACTGCCCCGGAGCGATCCCGCGATCGCGGTCCTCGAGACACACGCGCCCGCGACTTCCCTCCAGATCGAGAGTCCCCGCGTGAAGGCTGCGCCCGTGGCGCACCCGAACCGAGAGCTCTCGCCGCGCGGGCGGATCCCCGATCCAATGAAGCGCTTCGACTTCGAACGACTCCCGTGAGGAGCCGGCGAGGCGGTCCGCATGGACGACGTAGATGACGTTCCGGGAGACGTCCTTTCCGTGGACGAACCACGGCCCGTGAGACAGGCCGAGACCTTCGCGCTGTCCGATCGTGTGGAACCAGTAGCCCTTGTGACGGCCAAGCACTCTCCCGGTGTCGACCTCCACGATCTCCCCCTCCCGGTCCCCCAAGTGGTGCCGCACGAAGTCGCGGTACGGGATTTTCCCCAGAAAGCAGATCCCCTGGCTGTCGCGCCGGTCCTGGTTCGGAAGATCGATTTCCCGAGCGAGCCTCCGGACCTCGGACTTCTGCAGCCCGCCGAGAGGGAAGAGAGAGCGCGCGACCTGCTGCTGGCTCAAACGTGACAAGAAGTAGGTCTGGTCTTTCACGGAATCGATTCCGCGCTTGAGGAGGACTCGGCCGTCAATCTCCTCGCGCCTCGCGTAGTGTCCGGAGGCGACCCGATCGAAGCCGGCATCGATCTCATCGAGGAACGCGCCGAACTTGATGTGCTGGTTGCAGAGGACGTCGGGGCTCGGCGTCCGGCCCGCTTCGAGCTCGGAGATGGCGTAGCGCACGACCCGATCCCAGTAGGGGCGCTGGAGCGACCGCACTTCGAGGGGGACGTCGAGACGGGAACAGACCTCTCGCGCGAAGCGGAGATCCTCCTCCCAGGGGCAGGTCCCGAGGTGCGAAAGCTCGTCCTCGAGCCAGACTTTGAGGTAGAAGGCGGTCACGTCGTGACCTTCGGACCGGAGGAGGCTCAGGGCGACGGAGCTGTCCACGCCGCCCGAAAGCAGAGCCGCGACTTTCACGGTCGTCCCATCCCGTGGTTGCCGTGGTAGTCCGACCTCTCCGGCGGCTTCCAGCCTTCGAGAAGCTCCGCCGGCGCGTCGTACACCTCGACTCCGAGGGGCCGGCAGACTTCGATCGGATCCCGCGCCTCCGGACCCCAGAGCGGGATCGAGAGATCCCCACCCGGACAAGTCGAGATCGCGCACAGAAGGTCGATCTCGGCGAAGATCTCGAAGTAGTCCCCCTTCTTCGCCGGGCTCGCCTTCATGAAGTAGCGATCGTCCGCAAGACCGGTGATCTGAAAGATATTCAGGACGTCGTGAACGTCGAGCTCCGTCAGCCGGTACGGAAGGATGGCGCGCGTCAGGTTCGAGTGACAGTGGTTGTCGAGCTCGAGCCCGGTCAGAAGTTTGTTCACGTAGGGATCGCAGCGCGTGCCGAGAAGGTCGTGGCAGCGTCCGCCATCGGCATCGATGCCGTAGTCGATGGTGTCGCCGATGATGGTGGCCATGGGGCGCAAGAACGGGAGAGTCGACCACAGCCGGTCGTAGACGGTCACGTGCGCGCGGTGGAGCTGTCGGGTCCGCGCCGCCCAGAAACGCTCCCGCGGATCGTGGAGGTTCCAGCAGTTGAAGTCCGCGACCTGCGGCCCCTCGACGATCGCGATCCGGCAGATCTGTCCCGCCTTGACCGGCCACGCTTTCCCGGAGCGGATGGGAACGACGAACCGCTCCGCGAGACTCCGCCCCTCGGTACGCGCGGCGAGTCGGCCGTAGAAGACACGGTCGCCTTCGAGGGCGCTCGTCGTGCGAGACGGAAGGTACGTCCAGAATGAGGCCATCTCCGGTATTGTAGCTCCCGGGGGACGGGGCTAACCTTTTGGGGAATCTTCTCGTCTAACTCCGCGAGGATCTCATGCTCGACTTGAAGCTCGCCCTCCGCGGCCTCGCCAGAACCCCAGGGTTCACCGCGGTCACTGTCCTGACGGTCGCCCTCGCCATCGGCGCGAACACGGCGATCTTCAGCATCGTTCATGGGGTCCTGCTGCGTCCACTCCCCTTCCGGGCGCCCGAACGCCTCGTGACCTTGTGGGAGCTCGCCCCCGATGACGCGGGAGTCCCGCGCCGGTGGCGGACGACAGCGGCGAACTACTTCGACTGGGAGGCGCAAGCCAGGACGTTCGAGGGCATGGCGCTGTTCGGGTCCGCGGGCAAGAACTGGACGGGCGAGGGAGAGCCCGAAGAGCTCCTCGGCGCCCGTGTCAGCGCGAGCTACTTCGACGTCCTGGGAATCGAGCCCGTTCTCGGCCGGACGTTCGCCCCGGAAGAAAACGAGATCGGAAGGGACCGAGTCGTCCTGTTGAGTCATGGGCTCTGGGAGAGACGCTTCGGGAGCTCCCAGAGCGTCCTGGGAAAGACTCTGACTCTCGATGGAGAGCCATACGAAGTCATCGGGGTCATGCCGGAGGCGGTCTATCCGACGTGGCCGCAGGCTCCGGGCCGCCTTCCCTTTCTTCCCCTGTACCAGCAAATCTGGGTCCCGATGTCGCTCTCGGGAGAGCGGCGACAGGACCGGGGGAGCCACGTCTTCGGGACGATCGCGCGACTCGCCCCCCGAAGCACGCTCGAAACCGCGCGCGTGGAGATGAGTACCATCGCGCGAAGACTCGCGACCGCGTTCCCCGAGAACGAAGGCCGAGGGGTCGTAGTCGTCCCTTACCTCGAAGAAGTGACCGGAAGTGCCCGGCCGGCGCTCCTGGTCCTTTGGGGCGCGGTCGCCCTCGTGCTCCTCATCGCCTGCGCCAATATCGCGAGCCTCCTGCTCGCGCGATCGGCCACCCGCCAAAGGGAGGTAGCGCTCCGAACCGCGCTCGGCGCCAGCCGAGCCCGCGTGCTCCGGCAGTTTCTTTCCGAGAGCCTTCTCCTGGGCGTCACCGGAGGGGCTCTCGGCATCGGGCTCGCTTACCTAGGTGTCAGCGTTCTCGTCGGCCTGAGTCCGGCCGCCGTTCCTCGGCTCTCGGACTCCGGCTTGAGCGTGCCGGTGCTGGCATTCGCCTTCGCGGTTTCGCTCCTGACCGGAGTCCTCTTCGGCCTTGCCCCCGCGATTCAGATGTCGCGGCTGGACCTTCAGTTTCGATTGAAGGAGCGCGTGCCCCGCGCCGGATTGAGACGAGCCCTCGTGGTCTCGGAGCTCGCGGTGGCGATGGTGCTCGTCGCCGGCGCCTCCCTTCTTCTCCAGAGCTTCGTCCGCCTCCGCGGGCTGGACCTGGGATTCCGTGCTGAGAACGTCCTCGTTTCCGAGGTCAACCTCCCGGCCTCGAAATACCAGGACTTTCGCTCCATCACCCGCTTCCACCGGGCGCTTCTCGATCGCCTGAACGCGGTCGCCTCAGTCAACGCGAGCGGTCTCACATACGATCATCCGCTCGAGTCCAACTGGATCGATAGCTTCGCTTTCGAGGGAGCGCCGGAGACGCCAGAGAGGCCAGGAAGTGAAGAATCCTTCAGCGCCGCGCTCCGGATCGTAAGCCCCGATTACTTCCGGACGATGAGCACCGGAATCCTTCGGGGCCGGCCGTTCACCGACCTGGACGATGCCGAGCATCCTGGCGCCATCATCGTGAACGAGGCCTTCGTTCAGACCTACCTGGTAGGCTCCGATCCTCTCGGCAAGAGGCTCGTCACCACCACACCGCGCGGATCCTGGGGCGAGTCCTTGCCGAACGTCTTCGAGATCGTCGGAGTCATCGAGAACGTTCGATTCCTGGGCCCGGCGACTCCCCCCGAGCCGGCGTTCTACCTCCCGGCGGCGCAGTTCCCCGTCCAGGAAATGATGGTCGCGGTTCGAGTGGACGGCGACCCAAAAGCCTTCGCGCCGCGTTTGCGCGAGGAGGTCTGGGCGGTCGATTCCGACATCCCCCTCTCCAACATCACCACCATGGAGAGGCTTCTCTCGGAAGAGCTCGCGCAGCCGCGCTTCAACGCCGTCGTCCTCGGCGTCTTCGGAGCCACGGCCCTCGCTCTCGCCGCCCTCGGCATCTACGGAGTCCTTTCGACGACCGTGGCTCAGAGGACGAGCGAGATCGGAATC
>CAZKNR010000232.1:0-19827 GCA_964553925.1 uncultured Acidobacteriota bacterium | reverse complement strand
CGACGTGAGCGGCGGCCGCGAGAACCGTCTCGCGGAGGAGACGAGCCCTTACCTCCTGCAGCACGCGCAAAATCCCGTCGACTGGTATCCCTGGGGCGAGGAAGCGCTCGGGAGGTCGCGGCGCGAGGACAAGCCGATTCTTCTCTCCATCGGCTATTCCGCCTGTCACTGGTGCCACGTGATGGAGCGGGAGTCGTTCGAGAACGACAAGGTAGCCGCCCTGATGAACGAGAGCTTCGTCGCCATCAAAGTCGACCGGGAGGAGCGTCCCGACATCGACGAGATCTACATGAGCGCGGTTCAAATGATGACGGGCTCGGGAGGGTGGCCCCTCACCGTGTTCCTCACCCCCGAGCTCGAGCCGTTCTACGGCGGGACCTACTTTCCGCCGGAGGATCGCTGGGGCAGGCCGGGGTTTTCGACCGTCCTTCGCGAGATCGCGCGGGTTTTCCGCGAGGATCGTTCCCGGGTGAGCGAAACCTCGAAGGCCTTGACCGAGAGGATTCGGAGCCTCGCGGTCGTGCCGTCGTCGCGCGAGCTCATGAGCCGCTCTCTCATCCAGCAGGCCGCGCGGGAGCTCGCCCTTCGCTTCGACTCGAAAGAGGGCGGCTTTTCCTCCGCCCCCAAGTTCCCGCCTTCGGGCGCCATGTCTCTTCTTCTTCGATACCACCGGGTGAGCCGCGATCCGGACGCCCTCGCCATGGTCGAGCTCACTCTCGACAAGATGGCCGACGGCGGGATGTACGACCACCTCGGCGGCGGCTTTCACCGCTACTCGACGGATGCGTCGTGGCTCGTGCCTCACTTCGAGAAGATGCTCTACGACAATGCGCTTCTCGCGCGCGCTTACCTCGAGGCGTACCAGGTCACCCGGAAGGAGGACTACGCGCGCGTCGCGCGGGAGACTCTGGAGTGGGTTCTCCGCGAGATGCAGGGCGAGGAGGGGGGCTACTACAGCACACAGGACGCCGATAGCGAAGGAGTCGAAGGCAAGTTCTACGTCTGGTCGGAAGAGGAAGTGCGTCGTCTCCTCGGAGCGAGGGCAGACGAGTTCTGCCGGATCTACGATGTGACCGCCTCTGGAAACTGGGAGGGAGAGAACATCCTTCACCGGCCGGCGGGGTTCTCCTCCTCGGATGCGGGGCTCGAGGCTTCGCTTCGCGAGGCGCGGGAACACCTTCTCCGCGAGCGGGAGAAGAGAGTGCACCCCGGGCTCGACGACAAGGTCCTCACGAGCTGGAACGGGCTCATGATCATCGCCATGGCCCGAGGGTACCGGATCCTGGGCGACGAGCGGTTCCTGGCGTCGGCGCGAAAGGCCGCGCGGTTCATCGAGGAGCGGATGGAGGAGCGAGGCCGTCTTCTCGCGACCTATCGCTCCGGCCGGGCCCGGCTGAAAGCCTACCTCGACGACTACGCGTTTCTCCTCGGCGGGTACGTCGAGCTCTTCGAGAGCGACTTCGACGTTCACTGGCTCGCTCGCGCTCGTTTGCTCGCCTCGAAGCTCTCCGAGCTTTTTCGCGACGAAGGCGGGTCCGGGTTCTTCTTCACCGGCTCCGATCACGAGGCGCTCATCAGCCGGACGAAAGGCGGCTACGACGGCGCCATCCCCTCGGGCAATGCGATGGCCGCGACCTATCTCCTCAAGCTCTCCGAGTACACTGGCTCCCGCGACGAGGCTTCTCTCGCTGCCGAGACCCTGCGCGCGTTTCACGCACAGATGGAGCGCTCGCCGAGCGGTTTCGCCCAGATGCTCGCGGCCGTGGATCACTACCTCGCTCCCAAGCGCGAGCTCGTCGTCGTCGGGAGAGCCGAGGCGAAGAGCACCCGCGAGGCGCTCGGACGGCTTTGGAGCCGCTTCACACCGGACCTCGCGTTAGCACTCCTCGACCCGGCCTCTCCCGACGCCCCGCGGCTCCAGAAGGAGGCCTCACTCCTCGAAGGCAAGACCGCGGGGCCAAATCCCGACGCGCCCCGGTTCTACCTCTGCGAGAGCTACGCGTGCCAGGCGCCGAAGGACGACCTGGAGGAGGTCCTGACGGCGCTGGGGTGAAAGAGACGGCGGAAGCGCGTGTTAAAATGAAAGCATCATGAGAGCCACGGCCGTCTTCGTCCTTCTCCTGATGTCGCTCGCGCTTGGCGCCGCGCGGACCTCGGTTCTGGCCGAGGGTCCCTCGCTGAAGCTCAAGGCCCCGCGGATGACGTTCATGAAGCCGCGCATGCCGAACGAGCCGCGGCGCCCCACGGTCGCGATTCGCGTGACCGGCCAGCTCGAGGACATGGAAAAGATGGAAGACCCCGAGAAGTATTATTGCCTCGAGGAGATCTGGGACTGGGACGATGAGACCGAGTCCGAGTACGCACCCGATTGCGACCCCTACAAAGAGGGTGCGGAGCTCAAGACTCACTTCAGCGCGAGCCACGAGTACCGCTACCCGGGAAGCTACACCGTCTATCTGCGGCTGACGCGAAACGGAAAGACGATTCTCGCGGGCAATACACGGGTGGAGATAAGAGGAAGCTAAGCGTTACGCCGGCGCGGAGTGGATCAGGAGCTCGCGAACGGGTCCCCGCGCCTTCGCCTTGGAGTTGATGGAGCGCACCACCTCGACCTCATCGATCCGCGGGCGCGGCACGAGGGACTCGTACAGCTCCCTCACGAGATTCGAGCTGCTGTTCGAGAGGATGACGAAAGCACCCCGGCGGGAGAGCTTCTCGAAGACGCGGGAGAGCCTCTGCTGCTCGTCGATCCCGAATCCACCCGCGGTGTAGCTCGTGAACGAGCTTGTCTCGGATAGCGGGTGGTAGGGCGGATCGAAATACAGAAGATCGCCCGGGCCAGCGCCTTCCGTCACCGCCTCGAAATCGGCGGCCTCTACCGCGACTCCAAGGAGCGCCGTCGCCACCGCGAGGAGGTTCTCGCGATCCACGATGCGGGGCTGGTCGTAGCGCCCGATGGGAACGTTGAAGGCGCCCCGGCGGTTCACGCGATAGAGGCCGTTGTAGCAGGTTCGGTTCAGGTAGATGAACCGGGCGGCGCGCTCGGCCAGCTCACGCGGAGCCGCGCGGCGCACGTTGTAGTAGTGCTCCCGGGAGTGCAGCACCTGGTGGGTCTCGAGCTTCGTGACAACCCGGTCGGCATCGGCGCGGATCGCGCGGTAGGCATTGATGAGCTCTTCGTTCGAATCCGCAATGAGGCATTCGAGGCCGGGAAAGCTCCGGCGCATCCAGAAGAAGAGAGCCCCGGCTCCAACGAAGGGTTCTACGTACCGGCGGAAAGTCCTGCCGCGGGGAATGCGGGCCGTGATTTCAGAAACGAGGGAGCCCTTGCCGCCGGCCCACTTCACGAAAGGGTGCGGGTCGGGTGCGGTAAGACCGATGTCCAGGACGCGGCCCATGCGGCCGCAATTCTACTATGAGTGTTTCTGGGCCCGTTGAGCGGCTTCGAGCCTCGCCTGGGCGCGGTCGAACTCAGCTTTGGCGGCGTCCATGTCGTAGGCGGTGCCGAACTGCTTGAGGCGCTCTCCGGCGCGGCGCTTCGCGGTCTCGGCGCGGTTCAGATCGATATCCTCCGCGCGCTCGGCGGTCTCGACCAGGACCGTGACTTTGTGCGGGAGCACTTCGGCAAAGCCCCAGTGCACGGCAACGAAGTGGTTCTCTTTGCCCGTGCGATAGCGAAGCTCGCCCGCGCGCAGCTGGCTCATGAAGGGGCGATGGCCGGGAAGAACCCCGAAGTGGCCCTCGACCCCCGGCGCCTCCACCTCATCGACCGACTCGCGGACCACGACGCCTCCGGGAGTCACAATCTCGAGCTCGATGGCGTTTTGGGACGGCATGTTCCCTCTTACGCCGCCGCTATTTTTTCGGCGTTCTTCACGACTTCCTCGATGCCCCCGGCCATGTAGAAAGCCTGCTCGGGGATGTGGTCCAGCTCGCCCGAGGCGATGCGCTTGAATCCCTTCACCGTGTCTTCCAGCGTGACGTAGACCCCGGGGCGGCCCGTGAACTGCTCCGCCACGTGGAACGGTTGCGAGAAGAAGCGCTGGGTCTTGCGCGCCCGGGCGACGGTGACCTTGTCGTCCTCCGAGAGCTCGTCGATTCCGAGGATGGCGATGATGTCCTGGAGGTCCTTGTAGCGCTGCAGGATCTCCTTCACGTTTCGAGCGACGCGGTAGTGCTCCTCGCCGATGATCCGCGGGTCGAGGATGCGCGAAGTCGAGGCCAGCGGGTCGACGGCGGGATAGATTCCGAGCTCCGCGATCTGCCGGGAGAGGTTGGTCGTGGCGTCGAGGTGGGAGAAGGTCGTCGCGACACCGGGGTCGGTGTAGTCGTCCGCCGGCACGTAGATGGCCTGGATCGAGGTGATGGAGCCCTTGTCGGTCGAGGTGATTCGCTCTTCTAGGTTCCCCATCTCCGACGCGAGGGTCGGCTGGTAGCCGACGGCCGAGGGCATTCGTCCGAGGAGCGCCGAGACTTCCATCCCCGCGAGAGTGTAGCGATAGATGTTGTCGATGAAGAGCAGCACGTCCTGCCCTTCCTCGTCGCGGAAGTACTCCGCGACCGTGAGGCCCGTCAGGGCAACGCGAAGCCGCACGCCGGGAGGCTCGTTCATCTGGCCGTAGATGAGAGCCGTTTTCGCGAGGACCCCCGACTCCTTCATCTCGAGCCAGAGGTCGTTTCCCTCGCGGGTGCGCTCGCCGACTCCGGCGAACACCGAGAAGCCGCCGTGCTTGGTGGCAATGTTGTGGATGAGCTCCTGGATGATGACGGTCTTGCCGACGCCCGCGCCTCCGAAGAGTCCGACCTTGCCGCCGCGTACGTAGGGCTCGAGGAGGTCCACGACCTTGATCCCGGTCTCGAACATCTCGAGCTTCGTGCTCTGCTGGGTGAACTCGGGCGCGGGGCGGTGAATCGGATATCTCTTGTCGGCCTTGACGGGGCCCAGGCTGTCGACGGGCTCACCGAGGACGTTGATGACCCGGCCCAGGGTTTCCCGCCCGACGGGCACGGTAATCGGCGATCCGGTGTCGAGGGCTTTCATGCCCCGGACCAGGCCCTCCGTCGGCTGCATCGCCACGGTGCGCACCCGGTTCTCTCCGAGGTGCTGTTGTACCTCGACGGTGATCTCGAGCTTCTCCGGAGAGAGGTCTTTCTCGTCGACGATGCGCAGCGCGTTGTAGATCGCGGGAAGCTGCCCGGTCGGGAACTCCAGGTCGACGACGTTTCCGATGACCTGGACCACCTGGCCCACGTTGGTATGTTTCCAAAGAGTCATAAATCCTTCTTTTCTAGGGCTTGTCTCGCCGCAGCGCTTCGCGCGAAGGCGGACGCTCGGCTCACTTTCACCGAATTGCCTCGGCGCCGGAGACGACCTCCAGGATTTCCTTGGTAATACTCGCCTGGCGCGCCTTGTTCATGGTGAGCGTCAGCTGCTCGATGAGCTCCGAGGCGTTCTTGGTCGCGTTCTCCATCGCCGTCATCCGCGCGGCGTGCTCGGCCGCCGCCGACTCCAGGAGAGCCCGCCAGAGCTGATACTCGACGTGTCTCGGGATCACCGCGTCGTAGATCGAAGCCGCGCTGGGCTCGTAGATGTAGTCGAGCTCTTCCTCCGTTCTTTCGAAGTGAAGCTTCTCGAGGGGAAGAAGCCGCTCGACGACCACGTCCTGCTGCATCACGTTCTTGAACTCGTTGTAGATGAGGAAGATCGCGTCGACCCCTTCCGCCGAATCGGGAGCGGAGTATCGCTCGATGATCGGCCGGGCGATGGCGCCGGCCGTTTCGTAGCCGAGGTTTCTGAAGATGTCGACGAACTCGCGGCGGATTTTGAAAGCGCGGCGGCGGAAGTAGTCGCGGGCCTTCTTGCCCACGAGTTGGATCCCCAGGTCCTCGCACTCCATCCGTTTGACGAAAGTCTCCGCGGTCTTGAGGATGTTGGCGTTGAACGAGCCGCAGAGTCCCTTGTCGGAAGTCACGATCACCACGTCCACCCGTCGCGGCTCGCGGACCGAAAGGAGCGGATGTCCTTCGGGATTGGCGCGAGTCGCGAGGCTATTGAGCACTTCCAGCATCTTCCTCGCGAATGGCCGCGCGGAAAGGATGGCGTCCTGGGAGCGGCGGAGCTTCGCCGCCGACACCATCTTCATGGCCTTGGTGATCTGCTGGGTGTTCTTGACGCTGCGGGTCCGGCGCCTCAGGTCGCGAAGGCTAGGCATCTTGGGGTCTCGTCCGATCCGCGGGTCAGGCCGCGGTCTCCTGCTTCTGCCTCTGGAAGGCGCCCTTGAACTCGTCGAGCGCGATCTTGAGCTTGCCCTCGATCTCCGCGTCCAGGGTTTTCTTCTCGCGCATCGCGGAGAGCACCCCGGGGTGGCGGTCGTCCATATGGCGGTGGTACTCCGTCTCGAACCTCCGGCACTCCGACACCGGGACGTCATCGAGATACCCCTTGTTGGCGGCGTAGAGGATGGCTACTTGCTTTTCCACCGGGAGCGGCTCGTATTGCCCTTGTTTCAGGATCTCCACCAGGCGCTCGCCTTTCGCGAGCTGCGCCTGAGTCGCCTTGTCGAGGTCCGATCCGAACTGCGCGAAGGCCGCCATCTCCCGGTACTGGGCAAGGTCGAGGCGTATCGTTCCCGCGACCTGGCGCATCGCTTTGATCTGCGCGGCGCCTCCCACCCGGCTCACGGAGTTACCGACGTTGATCGCGGGACGGATGCCGGCGTTGAAGAGATCGACCTCGAGGTAGATCTGCCCGTCGGTGATCGAAATGACGTTCGTCGGGACGTAGGCCGAGAGGTCGCCCGCCTGCGTCTCGATGAACGGAAAGGCGGTGAGCGATCCTCCACCGTTAGTATCCGAGAGCTTCGCCGCCCTCTCGAGAAGGCGCGAGTGCAGGTAAAAGACGTCACCGGGGTAGGCTTCGCGTCCCGGCGGCCGCCTGAGGAGGAGCGAGACCTCGCGGTAGGCCGCGGCGTGCTTCGAGAGATCGTCGTAGACGCAGAGCGCGTGGCCCTTGTTATAGAGGAAGTATTCGGCCATGGCGCAACCGGAATAGGGTGCGATGTACTGGAGCGGCGAGGCGTCCGCGGCGGAGGCATTCACCACGATGGTATGGTCCATCGCCCCGTTCTCCTCGAGAGTCTTCACCACTTGAGCGACGGTCGAGAGCTTCTGCCCGATGGCGACGTAGACGCAGATGACGCCCGTGCCCTTCTGGTTGATGATGGCGTCGACGGCGAGAGCGGTCTTGCCCGTTTGACGGTCCCCGATGATGAGCTCTCGTTGTCCGCGGCCGATGGGAATCATGGCGTCGACCGCCTTCACCCCTGTCTGAAGAGGCTCTTTCACCGGCTGCCGGTCCACGATTCCCGGAGCGATGCGCTCTACCGGGTAGAAGGTCTTCGTTGGGATCGGACCCTTCCCGTCGATGGGCCTTCCGAGGGCGTCGACCACCCGGCCCACCAGCTCTTCGCCCACGGGCACCTGGAGAATCTTCCGCGTGCGCTTCACTTGATCGCCCTCTTTGATGAGGGTGATGTTGCCGAAGAGCACGAGCCCGACGGCGTCCTCCTCGAGATTGAAGGCCACGCCGAAGACGTCGTTCGGGAGCTCCACCAGCTCGCCGTACATCACGCCCTCGAGCCCGTGGGCCTTGGCGATGCCATCTCCGGCGGAGACGACGGTCCCGACTTCCGAGACATCGACGTCCGACTCATAGTCGCCGATCTGCTGTTTCAGGATCTTCGAGATCTCGTCCGGCCTGATGTCCATCGCCTGTGTCTTCCTTTACGTGCTCTTGAATGGCTCTTCCGTGGCTCGAACGCTAACGGTCAGAACCGCGATAGCGCATTCTCTTTGAAGCGGCGGAGCTGAGTGGTAACGCTCGCGTCGAACACACGATTGCCGACGCGAACCACGACTCCGCCTAGGATTTGGGGATCGGTGCGGTAGGTCAGCTCCATCGTCTTTCCCAGCGCTTGCCCCAGCTGTCCCGCGAGCCGATTTTTCTGATCGCTCGACAGGGGGTGCGCCGAGAGGACGACGCCGGGCTGAATCTGCCGGTGATCGAGAAGCAGCCGGCGAAAACTCTCGGCGACGAAGGCAACGAGGGGAACTCGCTCGTTGGTCGCGAGCAGACGCAGGAGATTCAGAGTTTCGACGGAAACTTTCGCCGCCGCCAGAACCGCTTCGAGGAGCGCCACTCTCTTGTACCCGGGGATCGTGCGGGCCGCGAGGGCCGCGTCGAGGGCGCCCTCCCGCTCCAGGAGATACTGGAAGGAGTCGAGCTCGTCCGCGATCCGGTCGAGGTCCGTCTTCTTGTCGAGGGCGACCTCGAGGAGCGCCCGCGCGTACCGCTCCGCGACCGCCCGGGCGCCCGGCTTGGCGCGATGAGCTCGGGCGGCTTTTTTCGCGCGCTCGTCTTTTCGCTCGGGTAGCTCGGGTAGCTCGGTCGGCTCGCGCGGCTCTGTCAACGGCGCCTCCCGAGCATGTCGACGCTTCGGTCGATGAGCCGATCTCTGTCGGCGTCGGTCATCGAGCTCGCGATCTTCGCTTGGGCGAGCTCGACGGAAAGCTCGGTCGCTCGCGCGAAGAGGCGTCTTCGGCCGGCCTCGACTGCGGCGTCGATCTCCTTTTTCGCGATCGCCCGCATGCGCGCGGCTTCCTGCTGTGCGGTTTTGAGAATCCGCTCTTTTTCCGCCTCGGCGGCACGGCGTGCTTCGTCTTTCGCCTTCTGAACTTCCCGATCGAGATTACGGAGGAGATCCTCGGCCCGCTTTCTCTCGACTTCGGCGTTCGACTCCCTCGACCGTGCCTCTTGCAGCTCCTCCCGGATCTGAGTGGTCTTGGCGTTCAGGAATTCCGCGAGCGGTTTTCTCAGGACCACGATCAGGATCGTCGCCAGGATGGCGAAGTTCACGATGCGCGGAAGCTCCCCGCCTTCGGCGGCAAAAAGAGGGCTCGGACTGCCGAGCGAGAGGAGGAGCGCGGATGCAGCCGGCAGAAGTGAGCGGAGGCTCTTCGAGCTCACGCGACGTCCCGGCCCAGGATTCGGGCCGCGAGGGATCGGGCCAGGCCGTCCACCTGGCCTTCGAGCTCGGAAACGGCGCGGTCCGACGCTTCCGCTAGCTGTTTCTTCCCGTCTCTCACCTGGCGTTGGGCCTCTTCGCGGCTCGAATCGAGCTCGGCTCTCGCCTTCGCCGTAGCCTCGGTTCGGGCACGGTCGAGCAGGCCATAGCCTTCGTTGCGGGCGGCGGTAACCGCCCCCGTCACCTCAAAAACCGCGGACCGAATCGTCTCTTGGGCCTCGTCCCATGCCCGCGCGGCGCGGTCGATGCGCTCCTTCCGGGTCTCGATCGTCCGGGCCAGCGGCTCGAAGAAAAGATTCTTCAGCACCAGCACCAGCGCGAAGACGAGCGCCATGATGACGAGAGCGGTGGCGTCGACGGATATCAAGCTAGGTTTCTCGATGAGCGGTTTTCCCGCACAGAGCTTTTAAATATATCACGCGGTTCCGCGGGCCGTCAACGCGCCACGACCCGCGTCCCGCGAAAAGCTGGGCCCGGGACCGGTGGGGGCGGCGTCGCTGGGAGCACCACTTCATTCTGTCGCCGCAAACCTATTCATTTTGTCGGACGAGGTCGCCGGGCTCAAGGAAGCGACCTCGCGCGAGGCGCCCATGGCGCAGGCCCCCTCGAACGTCGCCCCCTCCTCCACCACGAGGACACGGGTATCGACGTTGCACTGGCAGCGCGCGGTCGCGTGGAGCTCCACCCGCTCCTTGGCGTGCACGTTGCCGCGCAGCCGGCCGCTCACGCTTACGGTCGCGACGTGGATCTCCGCGTTCACTTCCGCGGACTCGCCGATGATGAGGAGGCGCCCGTCGCGGATAGTGCCTTCGAACTTGCCGTCGAGGCGCAGCGTGTCCTGAAACGAAAGCTCGCCGTGGAACTCGGTGCCGACGTCGAGGAATCCCGACAGGTCACCGCTCGCCGTGATTTTGCCCCTCACGATGCCCTCCCCTTTCTTTCCCTCATGACTCTGGGGCGCGAGGCTTCGCCGTCCGCGCGCCGCGAAGAACCGTCTCGTAGATTCGGTGAAGCTCGTCCTCGGAATGAAACTCGATCTCAACCCGGCCGCGCGACCCTTTGCGCCCCTGCCGGCGAACCCGCACTCGCGTGCCAAGAGCCTGTTCGAGGTGGCTCTCCGCATCCCTGGTGTTCGCGTCCGCCCGCGTAGCTTTGGTCTCTTTGGCCGGACGATTCACCGCTTGGACACGCCGCTCGACGTCTCGGACGCTCAGCTCTTTCTCCACGATTTCCCGGGCGATCGCGACCTGCGCGTCAGGAGCGTCGAGCGTCAAGAGCGGACGGGCGTGACCCGGGGAGAGCTTCTGCTCGGCGATGAGGCCGCGAATCTCCCGCGGGAGGCGGAGAAGCCGGAGAAGGTTCGCGACGGTCGAGCGATCCTTCCCGACGCGCACCGCCACTTGCTCCTGCGAGTAGCCGAGCTCCGCGATGAGCCTTCGGTAGGCCCCCGCCTCTTCGATGGGGTTGAGCTCTTCCCTTTGGATGTTCTCGACGAGGGCGATCTCGAGGATCTCCCGGTCGCCCGCTTGCCGGACGATGACCGGCACTTTCGCGAGGCCGGCCTCGCGCGCCGCGCGCCATCGTCTCTCGCCGGCAATGATCTGAAACCGCGAGCCCACGCGCCGCACGACCAGCGGCTGGACGACCCCTTGCTCGACCATGGACTTCGCGAGCTCGGAGAGCTTCCCCGGATCGATGTGCTGCCGCGGCTGCTCCGGGTTGGGGTCGATGCGATCCGGGGAGAGCTCGAGGAGCTTTTCCCCCTCGCCTCCCAAAGGAGATTCGGGAAGGAGTGCCGCGAGCCCCTTACCGAGCACTTTGCGCTTCATGCCCGAGAATCTCCTTCGTGAGCGAGAGGTAGGCTTCAGCGCCCCGCGAGCGCACGTCGTACAGCAGGATGGGCTTGCCGAACGAGGGCGCCTCCGCGAGACGCACGTTTCGCGGGATGATGCTCCGGTAGACGATCCCAGGAAAATTCTGGCGCACGTCCTCCATCACCTGGGTCGTCAAGTTCGTGCGCTCGTCGACCATGGTGAAGACGATGCCCTCGATCTCGAGCTTCGGATTGAAGCTCGCGCGCACGCGGCTCACGGTCGACAGGAGCTCGCTCACTCCGGCGAGCGCGAAAAACTCGCACTGCAGCGGGATCAGGACGGAATCGGCGGCAACGAGGGCGTTGAGCGTGAGAAGGCCGAGCGACGGAGGACAGTCGATGAAGATGTAGTCGTACGCGCTCGCGATCGGCGCGAGGAACTCCCGCAATCGGAACTCCCGGCGCGGCTGGTCGACGAGCTCGATTTCCGCTCCCGTCAGGTTCCTTTCCGAGGGGATTACTTTGAGCGTGAGGAGGTTCGTGTCCTGGATGAGGGACTCCGCGGGCATCCCTTCCACCAGGCCCTGGTAGATCGAGCTCGAAAGCTCGGACGCGTTTATCCCGAGGCCGCTCGTCAAGTTCGCCTGGGGGTCCATGTCGACGACGAGCGCCCTCTTTTCCGCCGCCGCGACCGAGGAGCTGACGTTGATGGCCGTGGTCGTCTTCCCCACTCCTCCTTTTTGATTGGCGATGGCGACGATACGGGTCATGGGGTGGAACGGATCTCCTGGGTTGGGGCTCGAAAGCGTCCGAGCATAGCACAGCGATCCCAGCGGAAGTGCCCCCCCTTTCGCCGAGTGTTTCACGTGAAACATTCGATGATGGCTCGCTTCGCTCTTCAATCAATTGCCGCGGGGGCCCCACCTCCGCGCTTTGCGCTGCGCTCCGGCTGCGGGCTCCTCTCGGGGAGGACCGGGCCCAGTGCCCGAGGCTTACGCCTGTCGCTCGACGACCAGAAGCCGCGCGCCGGAATCGGGGAGGAGACGGTGCGGACCGTCCGCGGAAAACCCCCGTCGTGCTTCGAGCCAGTCCCCCGCTTCGCGCACGCGGTCTTCCCCGGTCAGCCAAAGAAACCGGCCCCGGGCTGAAAGCGCATTCCCCACCTCGTCGAGATCGGACCAGGTCAGCTTTACTCCCCGGGTCGAGATCGCGGCGAGGTCCGTTCCGTGCGACGAACCGGCGAAGCGCTCTCCGGAAACGACCACGTTCTCGAGCCGGATCTCGCGCACGGCCTCCTCCAGAAAGAGGCGCCTTTTGAGCCGGGGCTCGAGGAATGTCCACGAAAGCTCCGGCCTCGCGATCGCGAACGGAAGCCCCGGGCTCCCGCCCCCCGATCCGATGTCGAGGGCAGGGCCGTTGCGGGGAAGCCACTTCGAGGCCGCGATCGGCTCCGCGAAGTACCTGTGGATTCTCTCGCGCTCCGTTTTGAATCCGATGAGATCGAGCTTGGCCGACCAATGAAGGAGGAGCCGATCGAGAGCCTCGAGCCTCGAGTAGATTTCCGGCCCGAGGCCGTAAGGTGCCGCGTCTCCCAGGGCGAGCCGCAGGTCATTTTCGAAACTCATCCCGGCTCGCATCTCATACCGTCACGCCGGCTCATACCGTCAGGCCTCAGCCCGGCTTCACCCTCACGCCGGCAGGATGATGACCCGCTTCATGACCCCATCGCCCGCGCTCACGGTCGTCACCCCCTCGCTCTCGGCGACCGCGAGGTGCACGATCCGCCGCTCGTAGGGGTTCATCAAGCCAAGCTCCTCGCGCGCCCCCGTGCGCCGCACTCGATCCGAAACGCGGAGGGCAATCTCGCGAAGCTCCGCGTCCTTCTGCGCCCGATAACCGTCGCAGTCGACGAGGATTCGCGGGCTCTCCCGGTTCTCGCGGCCGAAGCTCCGGTTCAACAAGTATTGGACCGATTCCAGCACCTCGGCCCGGTTGCAGAGAACGATGTCCCGATCCCCGCCCGACAGGTCGACCTTGACCGTCTCGCCTGTCTCGCCCTCGACCTCCTCCACAGAAACCGCGAGGTCCCACCCTAGATGCTGAATCATTAGACGGACGAACTCTTCGATTGCCTCGCGCGGCTTCTTTTCCTCGCTCACTCCATCCTCCTCGGACTGGCTCCCTCGGACTGGCTCTGACCCGCTCAACCGTGCGCCTGTGCCTGCTTCGCGGCCCTCTTCACCTTCGCCCCTTGCTGGCCCCCCTCGCCCTCTCCCTTTCCGAGCCACCGGTTCGTCACGACTTGCTGAACCATGGAAACGAGGTTGTTCGAGAACCAGTACAGAACCAGGCCCGCCGGCGCCCAGGCGAGAATGAACGTGAACATGATAGGCATGAACTGCATGATTTTCGCCTGAACCGGATCCACCGTGGTTTGCGGTGTCATCTTCTGGATGGCGACTTGAGTCGTGCCCATGAGGATTGGCAGGACGAAGTAAGGGTCGAACTGCGAAAGATCGTGGATCCATAAAAAGAACGGAGCGTGGCGGAGCTCAATCGACGACATCAACAGCCGGTAGAACGCGAAGAAGAAGGGAATCATCAGGAGCATCGGGAGACAACCCGAAACGGGCGAGACCTTGTGCTCCTTGTAGAGATTCATGATCTCCTGGTTCATTTGCTGCGCCCGAGGGTCGGTCGCTTTCACCTTCTTGTGGCGGTCCCGGATTCGCTGGATCTGAGGAGCCAGCTTCTGCATCTTTCGCATCGAGACGAAGCTGTAGTGCTTCAGGGGCACGAGAAACAGGTTGATGACCACAGTGAGGAGAACGATCGCCCATCCCCAGTTCCCGACGCGCTGATGCAAGGCAAAGAGAGCCTTCCGCAGCAGGGTCGCGGGATACCACATCCAGTCGCCGAGCTCGATGATCCTCGAAAGCCCGGGGCGCAGCTCTTCGAGAAGCTCCAACTGCTTCGGTCCGAGATAAAGATGAAACAGTGCGGGGCTCCCTGGAGCCTCGAGCGCGGCCGTAATGACGTCGTGCTCCTTTCGCGCCTTTCCGTCTCCTCCCGGCGCCGTCGCGGGAATGGTAGATCTCGAAAGCCTGGAGCCGTAGAGCCCTCCGGGCTCGGGGAGCATGATGGCGGCGAAATAGTGGGAGGCTACGCCTGCGGCCGCGACACTGACCGCGGCTCCCTCGTCTTCGACATCCGACGCGGAAAAGAGCGCTACTTCCCCGCGCGAGGCGAGGATTCCTTTCTCCACCCCCACGTACTGCCCTGAGGCGATCTCCCGGCCGATCCCCGGCCCGTACAGGACCTCCTTCGGGACCTCCTGGCCTTTTTCGCGCACCGAGACCTCGACGTCGATTCCGTAGCTCCCCCCCTCGAAGCGGAGCTCCTTTGTGACTTCGAGTCCTTTTCCGTTCGCCCAGACAAACGCGATCTCCGCCGTTTCCTTCGCTGAAATCGCTGAAGGTCCGGACCGGCGGACTTCGAAGAGCGCCTTTCGCAACTCCTCCGTCTGAGCGACGCTAGAGACGCGCAAGTCCAGCGGGTACCTGCCGATGTGCTCTGAGGCCTCCACACTCACGAGCTCGTAGGGCTCTCCAGACTCGTCCTCGTATGCCTTGAGACGGGCGCTCCTGAGATTCCCGCCGCGATTCGAGAACGTGAGCCGGTAAACGTCCGTATCGAGGACGACGACTTCCTCATCCTCGGCGGCTCGCGCCGCGGTGCCCTCGACCACAACCCTCGCGGGATCTTTTCCTGTCAGGCCGGTCACGCCCCCATCGGCCGCTACATCCTCTCGTGGCTCTCGTGGTATCGCGGGCTCGACCGTCGGCGCCGGGCTTTCCAACGGAAGGGGCGGCGCCGGGGGCGGAAAGAGGCGCGGCCAGAGCGAGACCAGAAGAAACGTCACCGCGAAGAAGAACAACAATCGTTTTTCCATAAGAGCTTCTCTTCGTGTAGGACCGCGCCCGCGATTCCAGGTGGCTCAGGCTCAGGGCACGGGATCGAACCCACCAGGATGAAACGGATGACAACGTAAAAGCCGGGAGACCAAAAGCTTCGTCCCGCGCAGAGCACCGTGCTTTTGAACGGCCTCCGCGGCGTAGCGAGAACAGGACGGGTAAAACCGGCAAGCGCCCCGAAACAAAAGTCCCAGGCTGACCTGATAAATCCAGATACCCGCCCTCAGAATCCAGCTCAGGACCTCCCTATCCAGTCTATCCAGGAACTCGAGAGTTCTTCTCAAACCATCGTCCCACGCCGCGGACGTACTGAGCCTCGACCTCGGCGTAACCCGCGTCAAGGATCGCCCCTCTCGCTACCAACACCACGTCGGCCGTGGTCGTAAGAGCGGGGCCCCTCTTCCGGAAGACCTCCCTCAGCAGCCGCTTCGCGCGGTTTCGAGAAACCGCTCCCCCGACCTTCCGGCTGGCGACGAAGCCCACCCGGAGCCCCTTTCCCGTGCTCGCGAAAACGAAGGCTACAAAGAGGGGGCTCACCCATCGTCGTCCCTCCCGATACACGCGCTCGAAGTCCGCCTTGCGGCGCAGGGTCGCTCCTCGTCCGCCATCTCCTCGGGACCGGCTCTTCGTCAAACCGAAAGCCGGTGCCGCCCCTTCCGTCGGCGCCGGGCAAGAACCGCACGGCCGGCCTTGGATCGCATCCGCACGCGAAAGCCATGGGTACGGCTGCGCCGGCGTCGATTCGGCTGAAACGTTCTTTTCATTTCGTTGTGACTCCAGGCTTGAGACGGCGCGGGGCCGCGTCACGCCGCCCTCGCCTTGCTCTTGATTCCCGTCGAAGCGAAACCAGTGATGCTACTCTTCCGGGATCCCTCTGTCAACCCACCCCTCTCGCCGGGGGTGCTTAACCCCCAGAGAATTTTTTCTTGTCGGCCATAACCCCATATGCTAGATTACGCCCCTCGTCCGGTCGACATAAGACGAAAAGCTTTCTAACGAGGTGGGGTCCCTCGCGGTGCGGGTTTTCCACATTTGTTGATATCTCTGTGGAAATCCCTCTTCGCCGGGGCGCTCGCCTCCCGAGCAGTTGTCGTCAGCCGCAGGTAAGCCTTGTAATTCCAGTGTTTACGTCCATGAACCTTTGGGAAGAAATTCTCCAGAAGATCGAGTCGAAGGTCAACCGCCACAGCTTCAACACGTGGTTTCGCCCCACTCGACAGCTCGCTGAGCGCGGCCAAAGCGTTAGCGTTCTCGTTCCCAACGCGCACTTCCGCGACTGGCTGAACAAGCACTACTCCGGTGTCATCCTCGAGTCACTCGACGAGCTCCACCGGCCGGAGATCGAAGTCGTTTTCGAGACTACCCGGATCGACGCCGCTATCTCCGATACCGCCGCGCCGTCGCCGCGAGCGTTCAGCGTTCAGCCCCCGGCGTTGACGCCCGATACCACACCACCCCCGGCGCTCAACTCGAAATACCGCTTCGACACGTTCGTCGTCGGCTCGAGCAACCAGTTCGCGCACGCCGCCGCCCGCGCCGTTGCCGAATCCCCCTCCCGCGCCTATAACCCGCTTTTCATCTACGGCGGCGTGGGCCTCGGCAAGACCCATCTCCTCCACGCCATTGGCCGCCACATTCTCGACCAGAACCCCCCCGTCAAGATGCTCTACATCTCGGCGGAGAAGTTCATGAACGAGCTCATCAACGCCATCCGGTACGATCGCATCATCGAGTTTCGCAACAAGCATCGCTCGTTCGACGTGCTTCTCGTCGACGACATCCAGTTCATCGCCGGCAAGGAACGAACCCAGGAGGAGTTCTTCCACACGTTCAATGCGCTCTACGACGCGCAGAAGCAGATCGTGCTCAGCTGCGACGCTCCCCCGCGCGAGATTCCCACGCTCGAAGAGCGCCTTCGCTCGAGGTTCGAGTGGGGACTGACCGCGGACATCCAGGCCCCCGATCTCGAGACCAAGATCGCGATCCTCAGAAAGAAAGCCGACGCCGACGGTGTCACTCTCCCCGACAACGTCGCCATCTTCATCGCTTCCCGGATCAAATCCAACATTCGCGAGCTCGAAGGCTCTCTGATCCGCCTCGTCGCCTACTCTTCTCTCACCGGCCGCATCATCGACCTTTCTCTCACCCAGGAGGTTCTGAGAGATCTCCTTCCCAGTGAAGATCGGAAGATGCTGAACATGGACTCCATCCAGAAGTACGTCGCCGAGCACTTTCGGCTCAAAGTCTCGGATCTCAAGGCCCGCAACAACGCCAAGTCCGTTGCCCTCCCCCGTCAGATCGCGATGTACCTTTCTAAGTCGCTCACTCGCGCGAGCCTTCCCGACATCGGCAAGGCCTTCGGCAAACACCACTCCACCGTCATTCACTCCGTCCGCAAGATCGACGCTCTGAGGCGCTCCGACCCCGAGTTCGACCGTGTGATCCAGGGTTTGACCGACTCCCTCAGGTGACGAATATGAACCCCGGGTTTTCCACAGACCCCGTCCAACAACACTGTGGACCCTTCTGTGCCTTCTTGTGGATGCTTCCACGCGGCCGCCTTTTCAACAAACCGTACCCCCCGCCTCCGCGGGCCCTGCACAGTCCGGATGGCTGGCTAAACAAAAGATACCAAAGGGGATAAACAGCACCATAGTTTTTATTCACAGGTGATTCTTGATATAATTAAGGTATAGAGACTTCCCTTTCTGGAAAGAAGAGATTAATAGGAATTTAATCGATGGAGTTTAGCGCCAGCAAAGACGACCTCGTGCGAGAGCTCGGCCTCATTCAGGGAATCGTCGAACGAAAGAACACCATTCCGATCCTGTCGAACGTTCTCATCGAGGCCCAGGGGGGCGGCGGCATCGAGATGGCGGCGACCGACCTCGACGTCGGCCTGCGCTGCCGGCTCCCCGCCGAGGTGCGGAAGTCGGGAGCGCTGACGCTCTCCGCCAAGAAGCTATTCGAGATCGTGCGCGCGGTGGGCGACCAGAACGTCGAGATCAAGGAGCTCGAGAACTCCTGGGCGTCAATCACCTCGGGCGGGGCGTACTTCAAGGTAGTCGGTCTTTCGAAAACAGAATTTCCTTCACTTCCAGAACCGCCCGCTTCGGGCTTCACCACCATCGCCGGCTCAGCCCTGAGCGGCCTCATTCACAAGACGAGCTTCGCCATCACCGCCGACGACAGCCGTTATTTCTTGAACGGCGCGAGGCTCGAGCTCGCCGACGCCGACATGCGGATGGTGGCGACCGATGGACACCGGCTCGCATTCATCTCCATTCCCCGTCCCTCGAGCTCGAGCGGAAACGTGAGCGCTATCGTTCCCAAAAAGACGCTCCTCGAGCTCCTGAAGATCCTGGGCGAGGGAGAGAGCGACGTGGCCTTCGCCAAAGGCGACAACCACCTGTTCTTCCGGATCGGGGAGCGCCTCCTGGTCTCGAAACGCGTCGACGATCAGTTTCCCTCGTACGACAAAGTCATTCCCCAGGGAAACGACAAGAGAGTCACCTGTGCCACGGCGGATCTCGTGGGCGCTATCCGGCGGGTGTCGCTCCTCGCGAACGAGCGTTCGCGCGCGGTCAAGTTCGCGATCGAATCCGGCCGCATCGAGATCTCCTCGCAGAACCCCGAGCTCGGCGAGGCGCGCGAGACCATCGAAGCCGCGTACCAGGGTCCACCGCTTTCGGTGGGCTTCAACGGGCAATACCTCCTCGATTTTCTGAACGTAACCGGTTCCCCGGAGGTCACCTTCGAGCTCAAGGACGACGCTTCCCAGGGCCTGCTGCGGCCCGCGGCCCCAGAGAACGACGCTAACGGCGCTAACGGCGCCAACGGCACGGACTACCGCTACGTCGTCATGCCGATGAGACTTTGACGCAACGAGCCCATCGGGGCGAGGCATGTCCGAGCCACGCTGAATTACGGGTCAGAGACCGCGCCTATCGAAACCAATGACAGAACCGCAAAAAGACGAACGAGAGAAATCAGGAAGCGAATACACCGCCGAAAGGATCCGTGTACTCGAGGGACTCGAGGGCGTGCGGATGCGCCCGGCGATGTACATCGGATCGACCGGCCTCGCCGGCCTGAACCACCTGGTGTTCGAGGTCGTCGACAACAGCGTCGACGAGTCGATCGCCGGCTACTGCACCCGGGTCGAGGTCACGCTTCATGTCGACAACAGCGTGACCGTCATCGACAACGGTCGCGGCATTCCCGTCGACATCGAGAAGAAGACCGGAAGGCCCGCGGCCGAGGTCGTCATGACCCAGCTGCACGCCGGGGGCAAGTTCGACAACGAGACCTACAAGTTCTCCGCGGGACTCCACGGTGTCGGCGTCTCCGTGGTGAACGGTCTCTCGGAGAGGCTCGAGGTCGAGATCCGCAGAGACGGAAAAGTCTACCGCCAGGCCTTCGAGCGGGGGAAAGTCGCGACCCAGCTCGAAGAGGTGGGGACTACTGACAAGACCGGCACCACCATCACCTTCCGGCCCGACACCACCATCTTCGAAATCCTCGATTTCAGCTACGACAGCCTGTCGCAGCGCTTCCGCGAGCTCGCCTTTCTCAACCCCGGCATCACCATCAGCCTCAACGACGAGCGCCAGGGGAAGGACAAGGAGTTCCACTTCGAGGGCGGCATCGTCTCCTTCGTCGAGTACCTGAACAAGAACCGCACCGCCCTCCACCCGAACGCTATCCACGTCCAGGGCGCCGCCGACGGCATGGAGTGCGAGATCGCGATGCAGTGGAGCGACGGCTACCAGGAGGCCCTGTTCGCCTTCGTCAACACGGTGAACACCCACGAGGGCGGGACCCACCTCTCGGGGCTGCGCTCCGCGCTCACCCGGACCGTCAACGCCTACGGCATCGCGAACAACCTCACCAAGGTCCTCGCGGGCGGGATCGAAGGAGAGGACATCCGGGAAGGCCTGACGGCGGTCATCAGTAT
>CAZKNR010000231.1:0-8440 GCA_964553925.1 uncultured Acidobacteriota bacterium | reverse complement strand
AATCCCACGTGATAGACGAGCGGGTCGCTCGCGTTGCCGCGCACCAGTGCACCTTCGAACAGCACGAATTTGTAACCGACCTCCCAGGTCCAGGCCATGCGGCCGTTGGGATCCAGGTCTCCCTGTGGCGTGAGCGCCCGGTTGGCGGCGGCATCCACGCCGATGCCGAACTCGATCCGCTCGTAGTCCCGGCGCGGCACGTCGTGCAGCACGATGACGAAGGCGGGTTCGGCGCCGTCGAATCGAACCAGGTGGTAACTGTCGGGTTCGACGTATGCGCCGGTCGCGCCCACCAGCCGGATGTTGCTGAGAAAAAACTGGAAGTCACGCACCTTGAAACGACCCTCGCCACCCGGATTGGGATAGCGGGATTCGTTGAAGACCAGCGGCTCGGGGCCCACGAACGGATGAAAATACAGCGCCAGTTCCACGGGCTGCGCTGCCCGGTACCGCAACCAGCCGGTGACGCCGAGCGCCGCGACCACCGCGAGCAGCACCGGTATCAGAAACGTAGCCTTGCGCATCCGATTCACTTGCCCGTGAACGGATCGGAGAACCGTTCCGCAGTCACGAAGTCCTGGTCCGTCAGGGTGTGCAGGAAGGCAATGATGGCCGCCTTCTCTCCTGCCGTCAGATGCAGGCTAATCCGTCCTTCCGCCGGAGCACCCCGGTTGTCCGCCTCCGCGATCAGGGGGCTCAGGGTGCTGCTGTTCCTGACGCCGCGGTCGTAGTGATCCAGCACCTCCTCGAGGGTAGTGAAACGGCCGTCATGCATGTAGGGCCCGGTGAGGGCGATGTTTCGCAACGACGGTACCTTGAACAGCCCGCGATGCGCCGGGTTGCCGGTGACCGCCGAGAGGCCTGGTTGCAGGTGTTCCTCGTCATCGAGGCCATTGTTGGAGAACCCGTCGTAGCGCGCACTGAAGCCGCCGGTCAGGAACTGGCTGTGACAGTCGATGCAGTTGGCGCCGCGCAGACTCACCTTCACGTCCGGGTGGGCCATGAACAGCTTGCGTCCCAATTCCTCCTTCGCATCCAGCGTGATCTCGCCGCGCAAGAACTGGTCGTAGCGCGAATGGGACGAGATCAATGTGCGCTCGAACGAGGCCAGCGCGCGGGCGATGGCCGCGGGGCTGGTCTCGCCGTAGGCAGTTTCGAACAATTCCCGGTAGCTGGCATCGGCGGCCAGTTCCGCAACCAGTCGGCCTAGATCCTGCGCCATTTCATCCGGGTGCTGGATCGGGATCAGCGCCTGCTCCTCCAGGGTGGCCGCGCGGCCGTTCCAGAAAAAGTGCTGCGGGCCCCACATGAGGTTGGCCAGACTCATGCTGTTAAACGCCAGCGGCCTGCCGGACACGCCGACGCTGGTCGTGCGGCCATCGGTGAAGGCCAGGCGCTGGATGTGACAAGTGGAGCAGGACACCGTACCGGTGGCCGACAGGCACGGATCGTAGAAGAGGCGGCGGCCGAGCTCCACCGCTTCTTCGGTGAGCGGGTTGTCCGCAGGCACCTGGAAGCGGCCGAACACGAACGGCGCCGAGAAACCGGACAGCGGGATCGCTCTCCGACGCCGTGCATCGCAGCCGCCCATCGCAATCGCAGCGAGAAGCGCGGCGATCAACACCGCCGCAGCAACGACAGGTCGCAAGCGGAACACGCGTCTAATGATGATGCACGAAGCCGGAGCCGAACAGCGCTTCGATGTTCTCGACGCCCTTCTTGTAGCGCTCCTTGAAGCTGAGCCGTGCGAGACGTTCACCGCTCTCCAGGTCGTGCACGGTGATGGAATGGTCGTTGACCTTGGCGATGAAATCGATGTCCGTCGGATCCCCGTCAGCCGCGTTGCCGAGATTCAGCAGATTGTTCTGGATGGCGATGACGTTGCGGCCGGAGGCGGTGGTGTAAAAGATCATGTGGTGCGCGCCGGCCTCGGCCTTGATGTCCGCACCCGAGGGAACGAGTTCGGGCAGGCTTGAAAGCTGATAGCGCTTCACGATGCCGGGCAAGGAATGGCTCACGAACAATTCGGTCGCGTTGCCGTAGAACTCCAGAGGGACCCCCGTGCTCGCGGTGACGCCGTCGTATGCCTTCACGGGTGCGCCGAAGCTCTTGTCCGCCTCGTTGTATGGGATCTTCCAGGTTTCGAATCCGAACATGGTATTGACCAGCACGGCCGGCGCGGCGCCCGGCGCGATGCTGGGTCGCACGAACAGTACCTCGACCGGCGATGACGGAAAACCCACCGGCTTCGCGTCTTCGACGACCATGTTCTGAATCGGCTCGAGGGTATTCAGGTCGATGATGGTGATTGCGTTGCCGACACCGGTTGCGAGATCCGGGTGAATCGTGGAGGTGACCACCAGGCGATCCTGGTACGCGGAAATGCCGTGCGGATACAAGATGTAGGGCGCACCCTTGGCCACCACGCTCTTGCGCGCCTGGATGATCTTGATCACCGCGTTGCTCTGCGGATCGAACACGCCGACCGAGCCGCCATCGGCCTCGCCGGCGCCACCCATGAATGTGACGATCATGTATTCCTTGCCGTTGACGCTGTGCCAGATGATGTCTTCGCCGGTCTGTTGACCCCCGGTGTCGAGGCACTTGACGCCGTTGATCACCGCGGTCCCTTCGGCATTGCGCGACAAGCCTACCTCGGCCAGGCTGCACTTGGGGTCCAGACCGGTCGAGTACAGCCGTCCGGTGGGACTGTAGTAGAGGTGGTGCATTGGGAGCGCGAGGTCCGGCAGTTCGACCTCCTGCAGTATCGCACCGAAATTCGCCGCGTCCGGGTCCAGTTCCACGATGGCGACGCTGTGGGCGGTGCCGAGCGTGGGCAGGCCGCGAAGCAGCACCATGGCCTGGCTCTCTTCGACATTGCGCTGAGCGGCAGGCTGTGGCGCGCTGCCCGACGGGCTCACTGCAGCGCCCTCCTGCTTGTCGGAACACGCCGCCATCGTCAGCAGCAGCAAGGCATACAGGGAAAAGAACATAAGTTTCGTCGATTTGGTCATGGCGGATCTCCGGTAACGATATCGCGAGGGGCCTAGGCCGCTTTGTCCGATTAGTGAATTCATTATTTACAGAGCGTGAACAGAAGCACAGGTGCAATAACTGGGTATGCTATCGAAACGCTAAATGCATTGCAAAGAAAGATAGTTGAACGAACCGCGGGCAGGAGTTCTTCCGGCAGGGAGCCGCGACGACGGCGTCGGTGAAGACGCCTTCGAGCTGGCGGCTGGCCGCTTGAGACCCAAGGGGCGATTCGGAATCTCGCGCGCCGCGATCAGAGTGTCACGACGGCCAGGCTCGGATCGCCTCCGAAGCCTCGGACGAGAAGTACGGTCTGTCCCTCGACCCCGAGACCGAGATCCCGGGCGGATCGCCGCGCCAGATCCTCCGGACGGTCGAACTCCCTCTCTTCCACCAGCCGGGGAATGATGCCCCAGAGGAGGGCCGTCTTCCGGCAAATGCCCGAGTCGGGCGAGGTCGCGACGATGGGGGCCGCTTTCGGCTTGCGCCCGCCTACGACCTCAATCCGGTGCCGACCGACATCAAGCCGCGAGTTCTGACGACCGCCATCGACCTCGAAGACGGCACCGCCTCGCTCGACAGAGCAATGGAGGTGGCGGCGTATTTTGAGCTTGATGCGAAGGCGGCCCGCGGGATCGCAGTCGAGGTAGGCCGCGCAGTGGCGACCTGGCGCCGAGAGGCGGCGCGTCTCGGTGTTGCCCCGACCGAGATCGACCGAATGGCTTCGGCCTTCGAGCACGGGGATTTGCAGGCCGCGCTCTCGCCGTCGTGAGTGCTTCGATCCGTTCAGAGTGCGCGGAGCCTCGCGGGACTCGTTTGCGCCCCTCAAGGCCCGCGGATACAATCCCGCCTCGGCGTCCTCCGGGTCTCAGCAGGTGAGGGATACTCCGTTTGCGACCTGAGAGGACGCGATCTCCTTGTTGGCTCAGGTCCCAGAAAGCGAGAAGCCATTTTGCGCAGGGCTCTGACCCGGCTCGGACTCGACGTTCGACCGGAGGAGTTGCGGCTCACCGTCCTTCTGTCGCTGGGCTTCTTTCTCGTCATCGCGTTTCAATCGATCGCCCGGGCGGTCCGCCAGGCCACATACGTCGACGCGCACGGAGCGACGAGCCTTCCCTGGGTCTATCTGCTCGTCGCCGTCTGCTCCTATCCGTTCTTGCGTCTCTACGTGAGGTGGGCCAACCGCGCCTCGCCTCACGTCGTCATGGGAGCGACGGAAGCGTCGGTCGCGGCAACGACGGTCGGGTTCTGGTGGCTCTACGGCCATTCCTGGTCGTGGGTGCCGGTCGCGTTCTACGTCTGGGCGGCGATCGTGTTCGTCATGCTCGTAAGCCAATTCTGGTCGTTCGCCGCGCACGTCCTCGACGCTCGTCAGGCGAAGCGTTTGTTCGGGCCATTCGCGACGGGAGGCCTCCTCGGCGGCATTGCCGGAGGGCAGATCGCGCGTATCGGGACGGGAATCGTCGGCACCCGGAACACGCTCCTCGTCGCCGCCGGGGTGATTCTTCTCGGCGTCGTGGTAAATGCCCTTCTGCGGCGAACGTCTATCGTCGGCGAGAGGCCGGACGAGAGGGCGGGGCGAGCCGAAGCCGCCGACGCCTCTCCCGCGGGATTCAGACTGATCTTTCAGTCGCCCCATCTGCGATTCATCGGTTTGGTGATCCTGCTGAGCGTCGCCGTCACCCAGATCGTCGATCTCCAGTTCAACTGGGCGGTGGAGCGCGCGACGACGTCGCTCCAGGAGCGAACGCAGTGGTTCGGGAACTTCGTGAGCCTTCTGAGCCTGGTGGCGCTCGTGTTCCAACTCTTCTTCACCTCGAAAATCCATTCCACCCTTGGCGTGGGAGTCGCGATGCGAATTCTGCCCGCGACCATCGGGCTCGGTTCGCTCGCGATCCTCTTGTCCTCGGGCTTTTCGCCCGAGCTCCTGCTGCCCGCGGTCCTCGCGCTCAAGGTGGGGGAGAGTGGTGTCCGCTACTCGGTGGATCAATCGACGCGCGAGCTCCTCTTTCTTCCCATTCCCTCCGCGATCCGAATTCGAGCCAAGGTGTTACTCGACGTTCTTCTGCTTCGGGGCGCGGAAGGAATCGCGGCGCTCCTCCTCCTTCCGGTGGCCCTCGGGTTTCTCGATCCGGTCCAGGTGAGCTGGCTGACGCTCGCGCTCGTTGTGGGGTGGCTTTTCGCCGCGGGAGGGGCCTACCGCACCTACGTGGGGTCCTTTCGCGACAGCCTGAAAGAGGGCACCCTGGACGCGGTGGTTCCTATCAACCTCTCCGACATCCGCACGGTGGAGCTGCTCGTTCAGTCTCTCGGGAGCGCCGACTCGAGACAGGTCCTTCATAGCCTCGAGGTCCTCGACAAGAACGGGCGCGGCCATCTCGTCCCGCCTCTCTTGCTCTATCACGACGACGCCGAGGTTCGAAGGCGAACCCTGCAAGTGCTCGCCAGTGCCGGCCGAAGGGACGCGACCCCGCTCGTGGAACGGAGGCTCGGGGACGACAACCACGAGGTGCGGGCCGAGGCGATCCGGGTCTTGACCGAGTTCAACGCGGTGGACGCGAGCGTTCTGATGATGCCTCGGCTGCGGGAGGCCGATCCCAAAGTGCGGGCCGCGGCCGTCGCTTGCCTCATCACTCACGGCGCTGAGCCGGGAGCGGAGATGGCGCGGGTCGCTCTAAGGGACATGCTCAAGGACGCGAACCCCGAGAGCCGCGCCGAGGCAATCCGCGCCATAGGGGCGATTCGCAGCAACGAGTTCGAGACGTTCTTACTTCAAGGGCTCGACGATCCTGACCCGAACGTTGCCCGTGAAGGGATTTACGCCGTACGGCGCCTCGTCGAGCGGCTCGGATTCAACCCCCTGTACCTTCCTCGACTCGTGTCCCTTCTCCAGAACCGGCGGCTGAAGCTCGACGCGCGCGAGGCTCTCGTCAGCTTCGGCGACGAGGCCGTTGCCATCCTCGCCCACTTCATGAAGGACCGGGAAGAGTCGATCTTCGTGCGCCGGTCCCTCCCGAAGACGCTCGCGCGGATCGGCGGGCCGCAGGCGGTCTCGGCCCTCGTGGATTCCTTGATTGAGGCGGAAGACGCGTTTCTCCGCGCCCAGATCGTCGAGGCCCTCGCCATCGTGCGCGAGGAAGTGCATCGTCTCGGAGCTACTTCCCGAATCGAGCAAGCGATCGAGTCCGAGGCCCAGCGCTACCTGGGGCGGCTTTCCGAGCTCCTCACCGTGGGTGGGGACGAAGCCCGGCTCGAGGCGCCGCTTCCGACGTGGGACTGGCGGGACCAGAACCTCCTCGCCCAGATGCTCGCCGAGAAGATGGAGGACCATCTGCGCACTCTCTTCGGCTTGCTCGCTCTCTTGTATCCTCCCCAGGATGTCTGGGCCGCCCATCGGAGTCTCTTGAGTGGAAAGCGGGTCCTACGCACCCACGCCCTCGAGTACCTCGAGAACCGGCTCACCGGCACGGTGCGCCGGCGGGTCTTTGCCGTCATCGGCGACGTCACGGTGAAGGAAAAACTCCGGGTGGCGTCGCGGGAGTTCGGGGTTCAGCGGCTGTCTCTCGAAAAGGCGATCTCGAGACTGCTCGACGAAGGACGAAACGGTGACGCCGATGCCCGGGCCCTGAGCGTCGCGGCGCTCTACACCGTCTATACCGAGCAGCTCACCGAAGTCTTTCCCCTGGTGAGCTCGCTCGTCGAGGGGAGCCGCGACCCTCTGGTGCGCGAGACGGCCGCCTGGGTCAAGGAGCGCGTCGGGCAGCCGATCTCTCCTTCCCCCGGAGGGTGATGGCAATCGAGGTGTTGTTTTGCCCGAGTTGACACGGATTCAGGCGGTAGTTTTCCTCCAGAGCTGCGACCTGTTCTCCTTCTGCCGAGCCGACGAGATTCTGAGGATCGCCGGCATCGCGGAGGAGCGGCGCTTTCGCGCCGGCGAGAAGGTTTACGTAGAGAACGGTCCCGCCGACGTTCTCTACTGCGTGGTCCAGGGAGAAGTGAGCCTTCGCGGCTCCCAGGGAGCGAGACTCGCGGGGCCCCTCCATACCTTCGGAGTGAGGGACATCCTTTGCGGGCGCCTCCGGGGAGAGGACGCCGAGGCGCGAGTCGACTCACTCGTTCTCGCCATCGAGGCCGAGGACCTGTTCGACCTGCTCTCCAACAACATCGAGATCGTCAAGGCGCTCTTCCGGCACGTGCTCCAGGATCGCGAGGCCCCTCTGGCGACGAAGAGCTCGTCGTCGGACTGAAACTAGGGGAGCGGGAACGCGACGCCGTAAACGACACCTGTGTCCGTTCCCACGTAGATCATCGACTTCAGAAGATCCATCGTGGGCGCGCCCACTGCGGAGGTTCCATCACCGAGCTGGACGCTCTTCGGCGGCAGCGGTACCAGCACGTCGAGCTGGTAGAGTTTCCCGTCGCTCGAGCCCACCAGAACGATCTGGGTTCCGGGAACCTGGAGCGGGATGGACGGAGAGGGGATGGCGCTGACGGGCCATCCTGGGTCGACCGAGCCGCTCGTTCCCGTGTCTTCGATGGACCAGATCTTGTTGTTCGTCGAAACGATCAAGTGATTGGATCCGAATCGCGGGAAGGGGAAGCCCTTGATGGCGCCGTCGCCCAAGGGCAGCGACCAGTGGATGGATCCCGTCGTGGCGTCGAGGGCGTGGAGGACGCCTCCGTTCGTTCCCACGTAAACCCTTCCCCCGAACAGTACCGGGCTTCCATCGATGTTCCCGAGGGGGGCGCTCCAGAGTAGCGTCGCCGAAGTTCCATTGAAGCCGATACACCACAGGGTTTTGTTGCTTCCGCCGGACTTCCCCCGGGAGGCGAAGTAGGCGCGCTGGTTGGCGTAGTCGATGGCGGCCCCTCCGCCGATGATGCCCATCACCTGGCCGTTGCCACCCTGGGCGGGGCTGTTGGTGAAGCTCCATCGGGGCGTTCCGTCGTGGACGTAGAGGGCCTCGAAGGAGTTGGGGCCAGAAGAGTTTCGAGTTCCCACGAGGACCAGGTCGTAGGCCGAGGGGTTGAAGGCAAGGAAGTGTCCCGCCGGCGCCGCCTGGACCATGGAGGCGACGGGCTCCTTCCATTTGAGGGTGCCCGTCACGGCATCGATGGCGTAGACCTGACCGTCCTGCGAGCCGAGAAACGCCGCGCCGTTCGGACCGCCTACGTTGAAATTCACGACCGGAGGCCGCGTCTGGGCGGGTGCACCCAGCTTGTAAGGTGTCCATGCCGGTGGCCAGTCTCCGCCTGGATCACCTCCCGTGAGCGAGTGGAGGATGCTGTCGTTGGAGACGGCGTAAACGAAGCTGAAACCAGACTGAATTCTCAAACCCGGCGGCGCCATCGAGGTAGCGCCGGTCGAATAAGCCCACTTCACTTCGAGGGAGGTGTCGAAGGGCCG
>CAZKNR010000230.1:0-2376 GCA_964553925.1 uncultured Acidobacteriota bacterium | reverse complement strand
CGGCTCCCTCCTTTATTATATGGCCCGCTTCAGCCCCGCCCGCCTCTGTGGAGTCGAGCTCGGTGACACCCTCGAGACCGCGCGCCGGAACGTCGGGGACGTCCCCGGGACCACGATCGAGCTCCAACGCGGAGACCTGACGCGGGCCGAGCTCGGCGAGTTCGACCTTGTTTACTGCATCGGGGTCCTCCATCACCTGAAGGACCCGAGCGCCGGCTTCGACTCCGTCGTTCGACACGCGCGTCCCGGAGGGCGGTTCCACTGCTGGGTCTATGCCGAAGAAGGCAACGCGCTCGTACGGAGCCTGGTCGATCCGCTGCGGCGCGTGAGCTCGCGGCTTCCCTGGTGGCTCACGAAATACGGCCTCGCGCTCCCGCTCGTCGTTCCCTACTTCATTTATGCGAAGGCCCTGCGCTTGCTCTCGCCGCGAGGGCTTCGGCCGCTCCTTCCGCTCTACGACTACAGTCTCTGGATCGCGGAGCGCGAGTTTCGGTTTTTCCACCACATCGCCTTCGATCAGCTCGTGGCGCCGACGACCGCCTACATTCCACGGGCGCGCGTGGACGCCTGGCTCTCCGATCCGCGGATCGAGCCGGGGTCGAGCTACGTCGTCTTCCGCAACGGAAACTCCTGGAAGTTCGGAGGGGTGAAGCGGGTCAGCGCCTGAGGTACTTCTCCTGCCAGAGCTCGAAGACCAGAAGAGTCCAGAGGAGCTTCCGGTGGTCGCGAACGCCCTCGGTGTGCTCGCGAAGGAGTTTCTGAACGTACGACGGCTCGAAGAAACCCTCGCGCTTCAGCTTTTCCTCGGCGAGCTGGTCGCGCACGAGCTCCTTCAGCGCTCCGTTGATCCAATAGCCCACGGGAGCGTTGAACCCCTTCTTCGGCCGCCTCACGATCTCCCGCGGCAGGACGCCCTCCATCGCCTTTTTCAGCAGGAATTTGCTCTTGAGGCCGCGAAGCTTCAGCTCGTGGGGGATCTCGGCGACGTACTCCGCGAGCCGGTGGTTCAGAAATGGCACCCGGACCTCGAGCGAGGTCGCCATGCTGGCCCGGTCCACCTTGGTGAGGATGTCCCCCTCGAGGTAGAGCTTCTGGTCCAGGTACAACAACTGATTCATCGTCTCCTGCGCGTCGCATCGCCTCTGGTGCTCGTAGGCGACTTCATAGGTGTCGACGTCGTCCTGGACGAGCTCGGGAACGAAGAGAGATCGTTTCTCTTGCGGCACGAAAGCTCCGAGCCAGCGGTGGTGGCGGCTCGCGACGGGAACTCCCCGGCCGGAGATGAAGCGCCGGGCCTTGAAATCGAAGCTGATGTTGTCCTTCGACACCGGGAGGCGATCGATGATTTTCGGCACCAGCCCCGCCCGCAAAAAAAACGGGACCCACCGTTCGTAGTACTCGATCACGCGGTGCGCCTGGAGCGTGGGATAGCCCGCGAACATCTCGTCTCCTCCATCGCCTCCGAGAACGACCTTGACCTGCTCGCGGGCGAACCGCGCAAGGAAGTACGTGGGAACGATGGAAGAGTCGGCGAAGGGCTCGTCGAGGATGTCCATCAGCCGCGGAACGAGCTCGGCCATCATGCCCGAGGTGACGGTGAGCTCGTGGTGCTCGGATCCGAGGGCGGAGGCCGCGAGCCGCGCGTAGCGGGACTCGTCGAACGACTTCTCCTCGAAGGCGATGGAGAAGCTCTTCACCCGCTGGGACGAGCTCTTGGCCATCATCGCGAGAACCGTCGTCGAGTCGAGGCCCCCGCTCAGGAGAACGCCGATGGGAACGTCGCTCACCATTTCTTGGTGGACCGCCTGCTCGAGCTCGTGCCGGAGACGCTCCTGGTAGTCGCGCCAGCTCACCGGAGGCCGGCTCTCGCTCTTCTTGAGGCTCAGGTCCCAGTAGCTCGCGATCTCGAGTCCCTTCATCGAGTAGGTGAGCGTGTGCCCTGGAGGAAGCTTCCGGATCCCTCGAAAGATGGTCCGCGGCGTCGGCACATATTCGAAAGAGAGGTACTCGTTGAGGGCCGCGACGTCGATGCGCCGCTCCACTCGGGGATGCTCGAGGATCGCTTTCAGCTCGGACCCGAATACCAGCTCCTCGCCCGCGAGGGTGTAGTAAAGAGGCTTGATCCCGAAGCGATCCCGGGCGAGGAACAACTTGCGCGCCGGAGCGTCCCAGATCGCGAACGCGAACATCCCATTGAGGTACCGAACGCAGTCGGGGCCGAACTCCTCGTAGGCATGGACCACGACCTCGGTGTCGGCGCGCGTCTGGAACCGATGCCCGAGCTTCGAAAGGAGGGGGCGAAGGCTCTGGTGGTTGTAGATCTCGCCGTTGAAGACGATCCAGATCGAGCGGTCTTCGTTGGTGATGGGCTGATGG
>CAZKNR010000229.1:0-2114 GCA_964553925.1 uncultured Acidobacteriota bacterium | reverse complement strand
CGCATCGCCCTCGAAGGTAAGCGAACCAACCGTCAGGCGATGGGAGCGGTCGTGGAGCTGAAGGCGGGTCGCTTCTATCGAAAAGTGGTTTACCCCGGACATCCCATCACGTTGTTCACGGAGAACCGCGAGCGCCTCGACGTGGTCCGGGTCACCTGGACCAACGGCGTGATTCAGAACGTGGTCGATGTGCCGGCCGGGCAGGACCTCCGGATCGAGGAAGAAGATCGCCAGGCGAGCTCCTGCCCCTTCCTCTATGTCTGGGATGGCCGGTCGTTCCGCTTCTTGACCGATGTCGTGGGAAGAGCGCCCCTGGGCGAGATCCTTGCCGACGGGAGTGTCCTTGCGCCCAACTCCGACGACTACGTGCGCATCCCGAAAGGCGCCATGGTGGAGCGAGAGGGCGAGCTCGTCTTCCAGATCACCGAAGAGCTCCGGGAGCTGGCCTACCTCGACTCCCTCGAGCTTCTCGCGATCGACCGCCCCGACGCAGTCACGCTCTACACCAACGAGAAATTCTCGCCGCCTCCATTCGAGGCGTTCCGATTGTACGCGGGCGCGAAGCATGAGCCTCCCGTCGAGGCGACAAACGATCGAGGGGAAGACGTGCTCGGCCTCCTGAGAGAGGCGGACTCCGAGTACGTGTCGAGCTTCACCCGCGACCGAGTCCCAGGGTTCGCCGAAGAGCACGCTCTGGTTCTGACGCCGCCCCCTGTCGCGGAGGGATCTCCGCTGTGGCTGCTCCTCTCAGGACGGGTCTACTGGCCGAGCTCGAGCAGCATGAAAGCTCTCTCCGGAAACGACAGGCTGATCCCCCGGCCCCCCCAACTCCAGGTGAAGGACCCGGCGGGCGAGTGGGTGATGGCGATCGAGAATCTGGGCCTTCCCTCCGGGATCGATCGGACTCTCGTCGCCGACCTGTCCCAGGTTTTCCTCTCCCTCGATCGACGCGTGCGGGTAGTGACGAACTTCGCGGTGTACTGGGACCAGGCGTCCTTCGCCGAGCCGGCAATGGACGCAGAACTCTCCACTCGGACTCTCCTTCCGGTCACCGCGGATCTGCATTACCGGGGTTTCTCCGAAGTGACGCGCGCGGAGGGAGGGCCCGAGCGCTACGACTACGAGAGGCTCCTTCCCCAAGCGCCGTGGAACGCGGTCTCGGGTCTCTACACCAGCTACGGGGACGTCGGTCCCCTGATCTCAACACCGGACGGCCGCCTGGTGGTGATGGCGCCGGGAGACGAGATGACGCTCACCTTCGACCCCGACGAGCTTCCCTCACCTGCCAGCGGCCGCGAGAGGGACTACTTCCTTCACTTCATAGGCTGGGCCAAGGACCAGGACCCCAACACCCGAAGCTCGAGGACGGTCGATCCCCTGCCCGGAGGGGCGAATGACGGTGTCGATCCTCTGCGAACGAGGCGGGCACCGGCCCTCATCCCAAGACTCTCGCTTTCCGCGGCCGCCGAGGAAGAGCAAAAAAAATCGCTCACCGACTCTCTTACCAAGGGAACACCCTCCCTCGGCCTCCGCTACCGCTACGAGCTCGTCGACGACGGCGCCTTCGACAAGGAAGCTCATGCTTCGACTCTTCGGACCGTTCTCGGGTATCGCACCCTTCCCTACCGGGGTTTCAGCTTCTTCCTCCAGGCGCAGAACGTCGTCGCCATCGGCAATGACCTTTTCGACAACCGCGGGGCGGGACACCTGGCGAACGGAGTTTCGGACCGCCCCGCGGTTTCGGATCCATCGCAGACCCGGATGCAGCAGGTCTACGGCAGGCTCGATGCCTTCGACACCACGTTCGACGTGGGACGGAGAGAAATCGCGTACGGGGACCATCGTTTTATCGGCGACGTCAACTGGCGACAGAACCACCAGGCGTTCGACGCGATTCATCTCTCGAATCGCTCGCTCCCCAAGGCGACCTTGTCCTATACCTTCGCCGACAAAGTGATTCGCATCGACGGAGGTACGAAGGACATGAGCTCGCATTTCGTAAACGCCCTCGTTGCCCTCGACCCTAGTCTCTCCCTCGAGCTCTTCTCCTACCTCCTGGATTACGACGACGCGGTAGATGCTCCCCTCTCGAGCCAGAGCTACGGCGGAAAGCT
>CAZKNR010000228.1:0-10942 GCA_964553925.1 uncultured Acidobacteriota bacterium | reverse complement strand
AATCCGGCGCGACCCGTTTCCGGGTGGCCTGCTCGAACGCGTAGCCGAGAGCGAGAAGACGCGGCTCGCTGCAGGCGAGTCCGGTGAAGCTCACGCCGAGCGGGGTGGGCTTGGCCTCGAACCCTTCCGGAAACGCGGGCGTGGGTGCGTTGGGCGCGAAACCGAAGGGCACGATGACGGTGGGGTAGCCGGGCTTCGCGGCGATCGCGGCGCCCGAGGCTCCCGGAAACAGCAGGGCGTCGAGGTTGTGCTCCTCCATCACCGCGTCGATGCCCTGGGTCGCGGAAAGGAGAAGGTCCTTCTCGCGATCCGCCGTGTACCGCGCGCGATCCATCGCGACGTCCATCTCGTCCGAGATATCGAGCTGCGCCTGTCCGTACTTGATGGCTCCAGCTTTCTGGTGGGCGACATTCCAGAGCCGGAGCTCGGTCAGGGTCTTGACCGGCGCCGGCGCCCCGAGTGACGCGAGCCACAAGTTGAAGTCCCGCTTCATCCCGTACTTCAGAATCACCGAACAGGCAGCATCCTTCCCTTTGGCGTTCTCGAGCCCGGAGCACGTGCCAAAGGACAGAAAATTGCTCGAAGCCTCCGTCGACACGATGCTCGGAATTTCGACGGGGTCCACGATGACCGCCCCCTTATCCCTGAGCACGGCGATCGCGTCTTCCATCACCCGGGCACGATCGGCATCGAGGCCGCCGCGCGCCTCTTTCTCCCCAGGCGACGTCAGCTTGTCGTAGAAGAACGCACGGGGGATCCCGATGCGCGCGCCCTGGAGGGCGCTCCCGTCGAGAAAACGCGTGTAGTCGCGGCCTGGAGGTGGCGAGCAGCGGGACGTGGCAGCGTCGTTTGGGTCGGGTGACGCGCTCTCGAGGACCCCGAGGAGGATGGCGGCATCGGTCACCGTTCTCGCCATCGGCCCCGCCGTGTCTTGATCGGCGGTGATGGGGATGACGCCGTAGCGGCTCACTCGTCCCACGGTGGGCTTGACGGCCGCGAGCATGTTCTGGTTCGCGGGACTCAGGATCGAGCCCGAGGTCTCCGTTCCGACGTTCGCCGCCCAGAAGCTCGCGGCGGTTCCGATGCCCGAGCTCGAGCCTCCGGTCGAAAGCGCCGGCCGCCCGTCGGCCGTCACCTCGCGCGAATCGCGCCTCGGATCGTAGGGATTCATTCCGTAGCCGGCGAGGGCGCTGTAATTCCCGGGCATCCCGCTCGCAACCCAGTTCGCGAGCTCGGTTAAAACGGTCTTCGCGATGATGATGGCTCCCGCCTCGCGAAGGTTCTTGGTGAGCGTCGCGTCGTAGGACGGATGGAAGCCCTCGAAGGCGAGGGCCCCTCCGGTGGTCGGCATATCCGTGGTGTGGACGTTGTCTTTGAGCGCCACGGGAATCCCGTGAAGCGGCCCGCGCACTCGGCCCTCCGAGCGCTCGCGATCCCGCTCCTCGGCTTCCGCGAGAGCCCTCGGGTTAATCGCCACGACCGCGTTGAGCCGGTCCTCGTAGATCGCGATCCGCGCGAGGTGCAAAAGGACGAGCTCGCGCGACGTCACACGGCCCTCCTTCATCGCCGCCTGCATCTCGGAGATGGTGGCTTCTACGACGTCGAAGGGCACGGCGCTTTTCGACTGAGCCGCGTCCATTGCGGCACCCGGCAGGAGGACGATCAGGAGAGCGGCGGCGAATGGCTTCATGGGAGCCCATTCTATCAGGCCAGGACGCGCGCTCAATCCACCAGCAGGCTCGGGAGAAGCTGCGTGAGCCAGGGCATGTAAGTGACGAGCGCGACTCCCACGCATCGAATCAAAAGAAACGGGAACGACGCGCGGTACACCTCGAGAAGCGGCTGCCGAAATCGGTAGGAAGCGAGAAACAAGTTCATACCCACGGGCGGAGTCAGGTAGCCGAGCTCCAGGTTGGTGAGGAAGATGATGCCGAGGTGAAACGGGTCGATCCCGTAAAAGACCCCGAGTGGAGCGATCAAGGGGACCACCACGACGATCGCGGAATAGATGTCCATGAGACAGCCCACGACCAGCAGAAACAAGTTGAGGAGCAGGAGAAAGACCAGGGGTGAGGTCACGAGAGACTGAACCCAGTCGACCCCGAGCTGGGGAATGTCGGCGAAGACGAGATAGTTGGTGAGACCGAGGGCGACGCCGAGGATGATAAGCACCCCTCCGATGACGGTGGCGGCATCGCCGCCCACCCGCAGGAGATCCTTCTTGAGGCTCAGCTCGCGGTGGATGACGAACTCGAGGACGAACGCATAGAGCACCGTCAGCGCCGCCGCCTCGACGAGGGTGGCGAAGCCACCGAGGATGCTTCCCAGTACCACCAGCGGGATGCCCACTTCCCATTTCGCCTGCCATAGCGCTACGACGATCCTGCGGATATCGAACGGCACGCGCGCTATGGGAGCCCGTCCAGTCGCGACCAAGGCGAGCACCGCCACGAGCCCAATCTCCAGCACCGCCGGAACGAACCCCGAGAGAAAGAGCCGGCGCAGCTCCACCTCCGCGACCAGACCGTACAGGATAACGGCGAGCGATGGGGGAAAGAGCAGCCCGAGCGACCCCGCGGACGTGAGGAGTCCGGTTGAGAATTTCGGCGAGTACCCCTCGGCGATGAGCATGGGAAAAAGAAGTCCACCCATGGCGAGAATGGTGACGCCGCTCCCGCCGGTGAAGCTCGTGAAGAAGGCGCAGACCACGATCGCGACCAACGCCACACCGCCCGGGAGAAAGCCCACGAGCGTGCGGAAGAGCTCGACGAGGCGGCGGGGTGTCCCGCCTTCCGCGAGTATGTAGCCCGCGAGGGTGAAGAGAGGAATCGTGGGAAGGATGGGCTTCACCGAGAGGCCGTAGGTTTCCGTGGGGATCGCGGAAACGGGAAACAGGTCGTGCCACAGGAGCACGGCGGCGATTCCGCCGAGAGCGACGAAGATGGGGGCGCCGAGCGCGGTCGCGACGAGGATGGCGAGAGCGAGCGGAAGGTAGAGGCTCGACTCCTGGAGCGTGCCCGAGGATCCGAGGAGGATGGGAACGAGGCCGAAGCTAAGGACGGCGAGACGTCCTCGCCACGTGGGGGAGGCGCGCCAGAGCAGACGCCAACCGATGAGGGCGAACCCCAGGGGCATGATGCTCTGCGCCACCCAAACCGGCAGCCCGAACGCGAGGGTCCTTCCTCCCTCGCGCTCGACCGAGACCAGCTCGACGCTCCCGTGGACCAGGACCAGGCATACCGCGAACCCGACCCCTGCGGTGAAGATCTCTCGAAGAGCGGCGCGCTGACGGCCCGGGACCGTGAGCGAGAGGAGCTCGCCGCGACGCGCGGCGATGGCGGCTCCGAGAAAACCGAGCCAGAGCGCCAGGTGCTGCACCCAGAGGGCGGAGCCCGAGATGCCGCTGGGGTAGACCCTGCGTACGAGGACTTCCAGAAGCGGCAGGAGCGCCATGACGCCGAGGGCAGAGGTGGCGAGCGCGTTCTCGAGGTCGTGAAAGAAACGAATCGGCCACAGAGGGCCGCGCGGTGGGGGGTTCGGAGCGCCGGTTTCCAGCACTACCTCGGCGCCGCCGCGGTCTTGCGGTACTCGTCGCGGAGGCGCACGACCTCATCGAAGATTGCGGGCGGCACCAGGCTTTCGCGCACTCGAGGGTAGGCCTTCTTCACGGTCTCCGTCCATTCGTTCACGAGCTCGCCGCTCACCGGCACGACGTCGAGACCTCGCGACTTCATCGCCTGGAGAGAGCGCTCCTCCTGATCGCGATTCGTGGCAATGAGGTCTTCTCCCACCTTTGCGGTGATGCGGAGCACGTCGGTCTTCTGTTCGGCGGTGAGCCCCGTCCATCCCTTCTCGTGCATGACCACCGCTCCTTGCAGCGGCGCCCATTTCAGCTCTGTCATATGAGGAGCCTGGCGATAGTACTGGGAGCCCTCGGCGAGAATGATCGGAAGATAGAGGGAGTCGATGAGCCCGGTCTGGAGCCCGGTCATCATGTCGATGGTGGAGATGGGGACGGGGTTGAAGCCCGCCCACTTGAAGATGTCGAGGGTGCGGCTCTCGGTGTGAGAGCCGGCGAGCTTCATGCCTCTCAGATCCGCGGGGCTCTTCATCGGGGATTTCGTGAAGAAGTAGACCCAACCGACGTCCGACCAGGCCAGGACCACGAACCCCTTTTCCTTCAGCGTCGTTTCCAGGAGCGGGTTCACCCGCTTGCGCACGTAATCCCACTCGTCGTAGCTCGAGAACATCATGGGAAGCATGAGGGCGTACGCGCCGGGATCGATCTCGGCGAGCCCCGCGTTCGAGATCGCCGCCGCCTGGAGCTGTCCGATCCGCATCTTGCGGATCATCTCGCTCTCGTCGCCCACGGTGCCGCCGGCGTAGATTCGCAGTCGAAGCTCGTCGCCCGTCGCCTGCGCCCACTCTACCCCCATGCGCCTCAGGATGAGCTCCCAGGAGGAGCCGGAAGGGGCCAGGGTGCCGAGCCTCACCACCACCGCTGCTGCCTCCGCTCGGAGGGGGAGGAGAAGCGATGCGAGCAAGCACAAGACCGGTCCGCGAAGATTCATTTCAGGTCCCTTCCAGCCCGTCAGACCCGTCAGGCCCTTCCAGGAAAAGTTCGTCGGCGTTCCCCTTGAGCCAGCGCGCTCGGCGCTGGGCGAGGAGGTTCAGGAGGCGATTCTCGGGGTGGGCTTCGACGTCGAAAGCGAGGCTCCGCTCGACCAGCTCCTCGAACTCGCGCCGGTTCTGCTCGCTGACCGAAACTCTTTCCGCCCAGCCGAGCCAGATGGACGGGCTCTTCGCGCTCCCGAGGGCGAGAGCTCGCTCGTAGTGCCGGAGGGCCTTGTCCCGCGATCCTCCGACGCGGCTCGCCTCGTAGGCCATGAGGAGCTCGTGCGTCGCGCCCTCTTCGAAGTCCTCGTCGAGAAGGAGCGCACGCTCGAGGAGCGCGCCGACGACGGCGACGTCGGCGGTCGATTCGGGGTCGTCCTTGGAGAGCCCGATCGCGCCCCCGAGTGCGGCGGCGGTCCAGACCGCGAGGGGAACGTCGGGAAGCTCTATGTTGCGCGCTGCCTCCTCCGGAGTCTTCTTGAGCCGCGATCCGATCCCGGGGTGCTCGACTTCGAGGCCGCGAACGCCGTAGTCGTAACCGCGCCGGTAGAGCTTCGCCGCGCGCTTGCGGATTCGTTCCGACTCTTCGAGCTCGTCATATTTTACGGGGCTTATCGGCGAGAGCTTCCAGGCTTGAGGCTCGACGAAACCGTAGGCAAAGAGCGAGAACGACTTGGCGGCGGAGAGGAGCAGCGACCGGTTGTCGGGGCTCGACACCAGAAGGGTCTCGATGGTCTTGAGGTTGAACGGGAGGGCGGAGCCGACGAGCTCGGGGTCGTCCTCCGACAAATACACCCCTTCGGCTTCCCCCAGGACGTCCACGAAGGTGTCGACGGCTCGTTTCTTGAGAGAGCAACCGAGAGCGATTATCAGAATTTGCAGGAAACAATACACACGGGGCACGCGGGGCACTGAGAGCACTCCATGGACTTTCTTGGCGCGAAAACCGTATGGTATCTCCACCTCTCCGATCTGTAAACCCGGACCGTGGTAAAACTGGCGGCGGAGGTGCTCATGTCCTGGTTTCGAATCGCGCCCGTGCTGCTCGCGGCGGTCTCTCTTTCGGTGCCCGTCCTCGCCCAGTCTCCTTTTGCAGGCGTTTCCGGCGCCTGGCATCCCGAGATCTACACGCTCAAGGACGGAACGGTACAGGAGGTGACCGGGCTCATCTTCTTCACCGATCGCGACTGGACGGTTCTGTTCTTCACCAAAGACGGTCGCGGCGGCCTCGAAAGGGGAGCGGGAGAGGGCGGCACCTATACACTAGAAGAGGACCGACTGGTGTTCACCCACCTCTATCATCTTTCCGGGGGCTCGACACCGTTGAAGATGTCGGCGAAAAGTCCGGAGGACGCCGAGCTCGAACCCTGCCGCATCGAGCTCGCCGGCGAGGTCCTGACGATTTACTTCCCGAGCGGAAACCGGATGCAATTCCGCCGAAGCTCCGGCTAAGCAGACGGAACTAGCATCGAAAGCGCTCGAGGAGCTCAAGCGTAGCGTGAGCCGGTTGGGGGCGTGCTATCAGGTATCCCTGAAACCCGTCGCAGCCCTGGAGAAGGGTAAGCTGCGGCTCGGTCTCGACGCCCTCGGCCACGACGTCGAGGCGGAGGTTGTGGCCGAGTCCGATGATCGCCTCGGCCACCGCCCGATCGTCGGCGTCGGTCTCGATATCGCGGACGAACGACCGGTCGATCTTCAGGCAGTCCAGGGGGAACTTGGTGAGGTATGCGAGCGAGGAGTATCCGGTCCCGAAATCGTCGATGGCGATGCGGATCCCGGAGTACTTCAGCTCTTCGAGGATTTTGCGGGTGCGGTCGATGTCGCGCATCAGGAGGCTCTCGGTGATCTCGAGCTCCAGATGGGATGCGGGAAAGCCCGTCGCCGAAAGCGTCTTCGCGATCTCTTCGACCAGATCCGAACCCTCGAACTGGCGCGCTGAGAGGTTTACCGTGAGTCTCAGATCCGGAAAGCCGCGCTGCTGCCAGCTCCGGACCTCGGCGGCGGCGGTCTCGAGCACCCAGGCGCCGACCGTATTGATGAGGCCGGTGGTCTCGAGAAACGGCATGAACAGCGCTGGCGGCACCAGGCCGAGCTTTGGATGGTTCCAGCGGATGAGGGCCTCGACCGCCACCAGGCTTCTTCGATCCATGGTCATCTGCGGTTGGTAGAAGACCACGTACTCATTCCGCTCGAGAGCGCCTCTTATTCCGCTCTCGAACTGGAGACGCTCCAGAACACCGGAGCGAGACTCCTCCTTCTGGTCGCTGAACAGCTCGCAGCCGTCGCGGCCGTTGAGCTTCGCGCGGTACATCGCTTTGTCGGCTCGCTGCAGAATCTCCTCCGCCGTCTCCCCGTGATCGGGATAGAGGCAGACGCCGATCGAGGCGGTCACCACGATCTCGTAGTCGCCGAGTCTCGCCGGCGGGACCAGCGCTTCCAGGAGACGCTGGGCCACCTCGAGCGCCTCGTCCTCGCCGCGGACGTTCTCCACCAGGACCGCGAACTCGTCGCCGCCGAGCCGCGCGACGACGCTGCCGTCTTTGACGTTGTCCCGGATTCTCCCCGCGACCACTTCGAGAAGCCGGTCGCCGATTCCGTGACCGAGAGAATCGTTCACGGTCTTGAATCGGTCCAGGTCGAGAAGGAGCACCGCGAGGCGCGACCCTCGGCCGGCGGCGTTGCGGACGGCGAGCTCCAGCCTCTCGCGGAAGAGTTTTCGGTTGAAAAGGCCGCTCAGCGGATCCCGATGGGCGAGGTAGGCGAGCTTTTCTTCCGTTCGCTTGCGCTCGAGCGCGTAGCGCAGCGATTGCCGCAGGACATAGCCGCACAGCGCGGCCTTAGAGAGGTAGTCCTGTGCCCCCGCTCCCATCGCGCGAAGCCGAAGCTCATCATCGTCGAGAGCCCCGAGGGCCACGAGCGGCAGCTCTCCGTGGGCTTGCCGGAGCCTCTGGATCGAGGCGAGGCCCCCGCCGGGCGTTCGATCGAGGTCCACCACGCCTGCTCGGAAGGACGCCTGGGACAAGAGGTCGAGCGCTTCGTCGGGAGTCGACGCGAGCTTTACTTCCACCCCAGGAAACGCCTCCTCGAGCGATCCTCGGACCCTGGCCGCCGCGGCCTCGTCCGCCGCGAGGAGCAACACCGGCAGATCGTCACTCGAGGAATCGGAAACGGCGCCCGCGCGCCCGCGGTATCGATCGATCGCGCGGCTGAGAATGCCCGAGAGCTCCTCGATCTTCCAGGGCTTTCTGACGATCTCGTCGACCAGCGGCTCGCCGTTCGGCCGTGTGAGGTCGAGATGGCTCGCGCCGGTGACGATGAGGTAGCTCGTGTCGGGCCACTTGGGCCGCAGGAGCTGAATGAGTGAAAGACCGTTGAGCGTCGGCATCCGGAGGTCGGTGGCGATGACCGCGTACCGATTCTGGCTTGCCTTGGTCAGAGCTTCGCCGCCGCCGTCGGCGGTATCCACCCGGAAGCCAAGCTCATGAGCGGCGCAAGCGAAGGCTTCTCGCGCTTCGCGCTCGTCGTCGACGTACAGGATGCGCTCGGCCGGGGGAGCGGACTGTCGATTCAATCTCAAAGGGCTCAAAGGGCTCAAAGGGTGGGGGATCTCCAATGGGAGTATCGGCGCGAGGGCTTCTGGACTTTAGAAAGCTCGGTGCCGTGGGGAATGACCTACGAGCTCATGTTTCATAATTGAACAGGCATGTTGTGTATCGGGAGTTCGTATTGTTATTCTCCGGGCTCTCCGAGAGGTCAAAGACCGAAAGATGAAGACTGCCCTATCACTCGACGAGCTTTGCATCAACACCATCCGCACTCTGTGCATCGACGCGGTGCAAAAAGCCAACTCCGGCCATCCGGGTCTTCCGCTCGGCGCCGCGCCGATGGCGTACGTTCTCTGGCAGAACCACCTGCGGCATAACCCCCTGAACCCGCGCTGGCCCGATCGAGACCGTTTCGTGCTCTCGGCCGGACACGGGTCCATGCTTCTCTACGCGCTCCTCCATCTTACCGGCTATGACCTCACCATGGACGATCTGAAAGCGTTTCGCCAGTGGGGAAGCCGTACCCCCGGCCACCCGGAATTTGGCCTGACCCCGGGCGTCGAGGCGACGACCGGTCCTCTGGGGCAGGGGACTTCGAACGCGGTGGGAATGGCGATCGCCGAGCGGGCGCTCGCTCATCGGTTCAACCAGGACGGTCCTTCGATCGTGGACCACTGGACGTACGCGCTCGTCTCCGACGGAGACCTCATGGAGGGGATCTCGGCCGAAGCGGCCTCCGTCGCCGGGCACCTGCGCCTGGGAAAGCTCGTCTATCTCTACGACTCGAACGAGGTCACTCTCGACGGTCCCGCGTCTTTGACCTTCACCACGGAGGACGTGGAGCGCCGCTACCACGCGTACGGATGGCAAGTGCTCTGGGTGAAGGACGGCGACCACGACCTCGGCGGCATCGATGCGGCGATCGTCGAGGCGCGAGCCGAGACGTCGAGGCCGTCGCTCATCATCGTCCACACGACGATTGGCTATGGGTCTCCGAACAAACGGGGAACGGCCTCGGCCCACGGCTCGCCTCTCGGGGCCGAGGAGGTGGCACTCACCAAAAAAGCTCTCGGCTGGGATCCCGACGCGCAGTTCCATGTGCCCGACGAAGCTCTCGCCCGGTTCCGGAAGGCGGTTACGAGCGGCGAGGACCTCGAAGGCGAATGGAACGAGCGGTTCGCCGAGATCGAGAGACGGCGCCCGGATCTCGCCTCCGAATGGAAGCGCCGTTTCGCGGGTGAGCTCCCTTCGGATTGGGACGCGGGGCTTCCTCGATTCAAAGCGGGGGAGAAGCTCGCGACTCGCGAGGCTTCGGGGAAGATCCTGAACGCTATCGCCGCGGCGGTGCCCGAGCTCATCGGAGGCGACGCCGACCTTTCCTCATCGACCAGGACGGCGCTCGAGGGATTGGGCTCGTTCGACGGTCGAACCGGCTCCGGCCGGAACCTCCACTTCGGGGTCCGCGAGCACGCCATGGGCGGGATCGTCAACGGGATGGCCTATCACGGGGGGGTGCGAGGCTACTGCTCGACGTTCTTTTGTTTTTCCGACTATATGCGCCCTCCGGTGCGGCTCGCGGCGCTGAGCCACCTTCCCGCGATTTACGTCTGGACGCACGATTCGATCGGAGTGGGAGAGGATGGTCCGACCCACCAGCCCGTCGAGCACCTGATGGCGCTCAGGGCCATTCCCAACTTGCGCGTGATCCGTCCCGCGGACGCGAACGAGACGGTCGAAGCCTGGCGCGTGGCGTTGGAGAGAACCGAAGGTCCCACGGCCCTCGTTCTCACGCGTCAGAAGCTTTCGAATATCGACCGCGCCGGAAAGGGCGATGCGTCGGGCCTGAGGCGCGGCGCTTACGTTCTCTCGGACGCGGCCGGAGGAGAGCCGCAGGCGATCGTCATCGCGACCGGCTCCGAGGTCGAGATCGCTCTAAAGGCGCAGACGAGCCTTTGGCAAGAGGGGATTCGATGCCGGGTGGTGTCGATGCCGTGCTGGGAGCTCTTCGAGGACCAGGACGCCGAGTACCGCGAGTCGGTGCTTCCCGCGTCGATTTCAGCCCGGGTCTCGATCGAAGCGGGGGTGACGTTCGGCTGGAGCCGTCACCTCGGAAGCGAGGGGAAGGCCATCGGGGTCGATCGCTTCGGTGCCTCGGCGCCGGGAGAGGTGATTTACGAAAAGCTCGGCCTCACTTCCGAGGCCGTGGTATCCGCGGTGAAGAGCCTCCTCTAGGTCGAATGCAGCCGGCTCTCGAGGTTTCCGCTCTCTCGAAACGATTTCGGGACCGGGAGGCGGTGCGCTCCCTGAGCTTCCAGCTCTCTCCCGGCGAGATCTTCGGCCTGCTCGGTCCGAACGGGGCGGGGAAGACGACGACCATCGGGATGATCGCCGGGGTCGTGCAGCCGACGGCGGGGTCGGTCCGCATTCTCGGCGCCGATGCCGTCGCCTCAGGCCGCTCGGTGCTTCGAAACCTCGGCCTGGTTCCACAAACGATCGCGCTCTACCCCGCCCTCACCGCGGAGGAGAACCTTCGCTTCTTCGGGAATCTCTACGGGGTTTCGAGACAGCGTCTCGACGCCCGGGTGCGGCACCTGCTCGAGCTCGCGGGTCTCTCCACGCGCGGAAGCGAGCCCGTCGGCGACTTCTCGGGCGGGATGAAACGGCGTCTGAACCTCGTCTGCGCTCTGGTGCACGAACCGGCGCTCCTGCTGCTCGACGAGCCGACGGCGGGCGTCGACCCGCAGTCGCGGGAGAGGATCTACGAAGCCCTCGCGGCTCTGGCC
>CAZKNR010000227.1:0-4115 GCA_964553925.1 uncultured Acidobacteriota bacterium | reverse complement strand
CACCTGGAGCTTCGCGCTCCTGGACTCGCTCTGGCAGGACGTGCGCCTCGGTCTTCGGGCGCTCCGGATGCGGCCGGGGTTCACCGCCGTCGCCCTCGTCTCGCTCGCCCTCGGGATCGGAGCCAACACCGCCGTTTTCACAATGGTGAACGAGGCTTTCCTGCGACCGCTTCCGGTGAGAGCACCCGAGGAGCTCGTTTCGCTCACCAACTCCGCCAGCCACCAGATGTTCCCCGCGTTCTCCTACCCGAACTACGAGGATTTTCGCGACAGGAGCGACGCGTTCTCGGGGCTCATCGCGTACCGTTTCGCGCCCTTGAGCCTGAGCCACGACGGCGTCGCCGAGAGGATGTGGGGCTACCTCGTCAGCGGAAACTACTTCGAGGTTCTCGGCATCGAGCCATCGCTCGGGCGGCTGCTGTCGCCCGAGGACGACCTTCTTCCGGGAGGCCACCCCGTGGTGGTGCTGAGCCACCGCTCCTGGCTCTCCCGGTTCGGAGGCGAGCGCGAGATCCTCGGCGAAGACGTCCTCGTGAACGGGAGAAGCTACACCGTCGTCGGCGTTGCCGCTCCCGGTTTCGACGGCACCGAGATCGTCGTCGCGCCCGAGGTTTTCATTCCCATCGCGATGCAGGCGGCGATCGACCGGGGGCGTGAGTGGCTCGACGACCGGGCCGCCGAGGGCATCTACGTACAAGGCCGCCTCCGGCCTGGCGTTGGGCTCGAGCTCGCGCAGGCTTCGCTCGACGCCGTCGCGCTCGAGCTCGAGCGCGAATATCCACGAGTCAACGAAGGCAAGAGGGTCTCGCTCTCGGCTGCGGGCCTCATGAGCGGCCGCATGCGCTCGGGCTTCCTCGGCTTCACCGGATTTTTGATGGGAGTCGTTGCTTTCGCTCTGCTCCTTTCGTGCACCAATCTCGCCAACCTGCTCCTGGCGCGCGCCGCCGAGAGACGCCGGGAGATCGGCATGAGCCTCGCTCTCGGTGCGGGCCGGCTGCGTCTGGTGCGGAGGCTCCTTACGGAGTGCGTCGTGCTCGCCCTTGGAGGCGGGGTGCTGGGATTTTTTCTGGCCTTCTGGCTCGTGAGGCTCGTCGCGGCGTTTCGGCCGCCGGTGGACTTTCCGCTCGCGTTCGACCTCAACATGGATCTCCGCGTGCTCCTGTTCACACTGCTCGTCTCGCTCGCCGCGGGTGTCCTCTTCGGGCTCCTGCCGGCGCTCCGGGTCACGAGCGTCGGCCCGCGCGCGGCCTTGCATGACGAGCTGTCGGGTGAGAAAGCGCGGAGGTGGTCGAAGGGCGGAGGCCTCGTGGTGTTCCAGGTCGCGCTCTCGCTCGTCCTCCTCGTCGGAAGCGGCCTCATGGTGCGCGGCCTTTCGCGGGCGCAAACCATCGAGCTCGGATTCGATCCCGAGAGGGCGGTCGAGGTCTCCTTCGATCTGGGGCTTCAAGGCTACGAGAAAGCCCGGGGGCAAGAGCTCCAGAAAGAAATCCTGGAACGCTTGCGCGCCCTTCCCGACGTTGCGGCGGCGGGGATCGCCGACTTCGTTCCCGTCGACCTTCATTTCTCCCGAACCCGGCTCTTCATCGAGGGCGAGCCCGTGCCCCAGCGATTGAACGAGGCGCCGATCGCCTTCTTCAGCCGCATCAGCCCCGGCTACCTCTCGGCGATGACGACCGGGGTCGTCGCCGGCCGCGATTTCACCGACGCCGACGACGAGGCCGCTCGTCCGGTCGCGCTCGTCAGCGAGGCTCTCGCCCGCCGCTTCTGGCCGGGAGAGGACCCGATCGGAAAGCGCCTTTCGTTGAGAACGCCGGATGCCGCCCGAGTGGAAGTGATCGGTGTCGCCGCGGACAGCAAGTACGCGGGGCTGAACGAACAGCCCCAGCCCTTCGTCTATCTTCCGATCCGCCAGTCCTACTCGGGAACGACGACGGTCATCGTTCGCGGCGGCTCCGACCCAGGCCGGCTCCTGCCCTCGATCCGAGCGGAGATCCAGAGGATCGACCCGGCGATCGCCGTCTTCGCCGCGAGGGTGCTCGCGGAGAGGCTGGCGCTTCCGCTCTTTCCCGCACGGATCGCGGCGACACTTCTCGGTGCTTTTGCCGTCCTGTCGCTCTCTCTCGCGGCCATCGGCATCTACGGGGTCATGTCTCAGATGGTGTCCCGGAGGCGACGGGAGATGGGGATTCGAGTAGCGCTCGGGGCCCGCCGCGAGGACGTTCTCAAGCTCGCGATGACGGCGGGGATGGCGCCGAGCTTCCTCGGAGTCTTCGTGGGCGCGGTCGCTGCGATGGTCCTCAGCCGGTGGATGACGAGCCTCCTCTTCGGGGTGAGCCCCAAAGACCCGTGGACCTTCGCCGCCACCGCGGGGATCCTTCTTCTGGTGGCCGCCCTCTCGTGCTTCCTTCCTTCGCTCCGCGCGGCGACGGCCGCCCCCATGGTTTCTTTGCGCACCGAGTGAAGCCCGGCGGCCGCGCGGTCGCAAACGCCGGCAAGCGAGATCAGGTGGGCTGCGGATTCAGGAGCTTGATGATGGCGAACGACGCTCCCTGAGGATCCATGAGAACCGAGAAACGGCCGATTTCCGGAATGTCCCGGGGCGAAACCCGAACCTCGGCGCCATCCTTGGTTGCCTTCGCGACCGAGCCGTCGCAGTCGGAGACCGCGAAGTACACGGCCCAGTGGCCCGCAGAATATAATGAGCGGAGCGGAGGTTCAAATTCGGGCCGAGGGGATCTCGATCTTCTTCAACGGCAGGGAGATTCTCCTCGAATCTGAAGGGCGCTTCGCCGGCGCCGCTCTTCTCGCTGCCTCGGGAAAATCGGAAAACCTTCCCGGGCCCGGCGCGCCTCCTTTTCTCTTTTGCGGCAACGGAGCCTGCCGCGACTGCAATCTCCACGTCGACGGCATCGACGACGTCGCCTCGTGCGGGCTTCCGCTCACGCCTTGGATGTCGTTCCGCCCCGGAGAGGGCGCGGGTGAGGAGAACGCGCTCTCGAGAAACCTCCGCGGGCTCGAGCGAGGGGCGAAAGAGCCCTTGAGCATTCCGCTCCTGATCGTCGGAGGGGGACTCGCTGGGTCGGCCGCTTTCGAGGCGGCCCGAAGTCTCGGGGTCGAGGCTGTCGTCCTCGATGCCCGGAGCGACGGGGGTTCGCCGCGGCCGGTCTCGGTGCGCGAAGGAAGGCTCGCGGTGGCGGAGGACGGCTTCGTTCGCGGGGTGCGCGCGGGGGTGGTGATTCTCGCGACCGGCGCAAGCAGAGGGCGCGAGCCGCAGCTCGCGATCGCGAAAGCCCTCGGCTGCCGAACGACCTACGACCGAGCCCTCCGATACGAAAGGCTCGAGCTCGATAGCGACGGCAGGACCACCGTTGCCGGCATCCTCGCGGCGGGAGACGCGGCCCGGGTCGGGAGCGAAAGCGAGGCCATCGAGTCGGGCCGCCGCGTCGCGCGAGCCGCCGCCGCCCACGCCAAGAGGCCGTCGTGACCCAGCTCCTGTTGCTCATCGCCGTCATCATCTGGGGGTCGACCTTCGTCGCGTCGAAGATCTGCCTCGGCGTCATGAGCCCGATCCAGCTCGTGGCCGGCCGCTTCCTCATCGCGGCACCGGCTCTCTTCCTCGTCGCGCGGCTTCGGGGCGCTTCGTTTCGGCTGGGAGCTCACAAGAAGGTTCTTCTGGTGGCAGTGATCATCTTCTCCTCCCATTACCTTCTTCAGACCTGGGCTCTCGAGTTCACCACGGCGACCAACAGCGGTTGGCTCGTGACGGTCTCTCCTCTCGCGATCGCTCTTCTCGCGGCGGTATTTCTCCGCGAGCCGGCGCCTCCCGCCGCGGGAATACTGCTGGCGAGCCTCGGCATCGTGCTTCTCGTGTCGAGAGGAGACCTGAGGAGCCTTGGAGCGTTGTCCTCAGTGGGCGACCTGATGGTGCTCGCATCGACCGTCACCTGGGCCGTCTTCACCATCATCACGCGCAATCCGAGCCGAGCCCTCGATCCCGTCGTCGTGACTTTCGTCATGACCGTTCCCCTCGCGGTGTCGGCCCTCGTACTTCCGTTCGTTCTCGACCGCTTCACCCCCTGGAGCGAGCTCGGCCTCGAGACTTCGCTGGCGCTTGC
>CAZKNR010000226.1:0-10074 GCA_964553925.1 uncultured Acidobacteriota bacterium | reverse complement strand
AGCCGCTGGGGCAAGGATCTCTACTTCACCGGCGACGGCGCGAAGAAGGACGAGGAGGGCTACCACTGGCTTCTGGGCCGCGTCGACGATGTGCTCAACGTGGCGGGGCATCGCATAGGCACGATGGAAGTCGAAAGCGCGCTGGTCGATCATCCCAAGGTCGCCGAAGCCGCGGTCGTTGGCCGCACGCACGAGATCAAGGGCCAGGCGCTGGCGGCGTTCGTCACGGTGAAGGAAGGCGTCCATCCGTCAGAATCCCTGGCTGACGACCTCAAGCGCCACGTCGCGCACAAGATCGGCGCCATCGCCCGGCCCGACGACATCATTATTACAGCCGATCTCCCGAAAACGCGCTCGGGAAAAATCATGAGGCGGCTCCTGCGCGACATCGCCGAGGGGAAGGCCCTCGGGGACACCACGACCCTCGCCGACCCCTCGGTCGTCGAGAAGCTCAAAGAAAAGTACGCCGACGAGGCTTAAACAAGAAGAAGAAGATGAAGATCTCTCTTTCCATCCAATCCCTGGCGAAACTCGAGGCCGATCTGGCCGTCGCGGTCGTCGACGCCGAGACCCATCTTTTCGAAGCGGACGACTCCACTCTCGGTCAGGCGCTCCGACGCGCCCAGGAGGGCTTCCGGAAGGAGAAGTACCAGCGCGAGCTCTTCCAGACCTTCGGCGAGAAGGAGAGCGTGAAGGCGCTTCTGGTCTTCGCAACGTCGCTATCCAAGGCCTTCGAACTTCCGGAGAACGTCAAGATCGCCGCGGCCCGCGCGCTTTCCTACGCTTCGGACTACGGCCTCTCCCGAGTCGCGTTTCTCCTCAACCACCCCTCGGGTGCGGGATATATCGCGAGTGCGGCAGAAGGAGCGGCCCTCGGCGCATACCGCTTCGACAAGTACAAGAAGGACCGCGACAAGAACAAACCGAAACTCTCGTTCGCCATCGTATGCCGCCAGGAGGATAAGAAGGCGGTCGAGCCTTTGCTCTCACGCTCGCTCGTCGTGAGCGAGGCGGTGAATCACACCCGGGATCTGGTGAACGAGCCGGGAGACCGGATGTACCCCAAGGTGCTCGCCGACGTGGCGAAGAAGATCGCGAAAGAGAACGGCCTTGGCATCACCGTCGTCTCGGGAAGGGACCTCCTCAAGCAGGGTTACAGCGGACTCGTCGCCGTCGGGAAAGGCAGCATCTACCCTCCGTGTCTCATCGTTGTCCGGTATAGGCCGAAGAAGGCGGCTACGAAGCACCACCTCGCTCTCGTCGGGAAGGGAATCACCTTCGATACCGGCGGAATCTCCATCAAGCCCGCGGAGGCGATGTGGGAGATGAAAGGCGACATGGCGGGAGGCGCGGCCGTTCTCCAGTCGATGGCCGCTATCGCCCGACTGAAGCCGAAGGTCGCCGTCACTGGAATCGTCGCCGCTGCCGAGAACTTCCCCGGCCCCGAAGCGCAAAGGCCGGGCGACATCTTCATCGCCAAGAACGGGAAGTCGATCATGGTCGACAATACCGACGCCGAGGGTCGGCTGGTCCTGACCGACGCCCTCGCCCGCGCCGGAGAGGAGGGGGCGACCCATATCGTGGACGCGGCCACCCTGACCGGTTCGGTCGTTCGCGCGCTCGGCACCGCCGTCGCGGGGATCATGGGGAACGACAAGAAACTGATCGAGGCGGTGATCGAGTCGGGCCGCCGCCACGGAGAGGCTTTCTGGGAGCTTCCCCTGGTCGAGGAGTACAAGGAGATGCTGAAGACCCCCTACGCCGACATTAATAATGTAGGCGGAAAGTATGCCGGCGCGATCACCGCGGGGCTCTTCCTCCGCGAGTTCGTCCCCGAGGGAGCGGCCTGGGCCCACCTCGACATCGCTGGGCCCTTCATCCTCGAGAAGCCCTGGAAGTACTTTCCCGAGGGCGCGACGGGGTTCGCGGTACAAACGTTCGTCGATCTCGCGGAGAGGTTCGAAGGGTTTTAGGTCAGCTCTCCCCTCGCGTCGAGGGCGAGGAGCAACCGGACCACCGTGCCGTAGCTATCGACCCCTTCGGGGATCCGCATCGCGCGCAGGTAACGGTCGTTGACCTCCGCCGTAAGGTCGCTCGCAACCCCCTGGTAGCGCTCCCAGAAATCCTCCATCGCCCGGAGGTCGGCGGAAGGCCCGCTACCGAGTCGATCCCAGGCCGCGGCCACTTCTTCTCGAGGAAGGTACTGCGCCGCTTCACCCAGCAGATACCGAGTCGCGAAGAGGTAGCCGGCGTATCGCAAATAGGGCGGCGCTTGCTCCCGCGAGCAAACGAGAAACGCCGCGAAGTTCGCCTCTCCCTCATGGGTGATGCCCCGCTGGTGGGCCTTCTCATGGGCGAGGACCATTGGGAGAGCCGCGTCCGGCTGGAGCGCGTTCACCGAGGGCTCGCCGGTGAAGGGGATGAAGATGCCGCTGATACCGAGGTAGGAAAAGAGGGTCGAGCTCAAGAGCGGCTTCGCCGAGGTTGTGTCTGACAGGATCCGGTCTCCGGGGAGCTCGAGTGCGCGGTAGCCCTCGTCGATCGCGCGATCGAGCTCGCTGAAGCTCATTGGAAGACGCGTCGGTCCCGAGTCCTGCTCGAGGGATTCGAAGAGAGCTGACGTCAAGGCCGCCGTTCGTTCGCCAGCCTCGAGCAGGGCCTGAGGATCGGCGGATGGGAGATCCAGTCCCAGGCGTTCCTCAAGTGGGGGCCGCGCGTAATTGAATCCCCAGAGGAGGAGAAAGGCCCAGAGCAGCACGCCTCCCCCGCACCAGATCGTGAGGAGGATCTTTTTCGGCCGGAAGAAGAAGCCCGCGGCGACCATCGCCGAACCCAGCAAAACCTCCGCCCAGGAGAAGCTCACGAAGTTCAGCGCCGCGAACAGGCGAACGACCTGGGGATAGACGCCTTGAGCGTAGAGGCTCTCGGTCGTCTGCGGGAATCGAAACGAAAGACCGAGCGCCAGGAGCGCTAGCGGAATCAGGAGGAGCCCGCCGACTTTCAAAACTCGCTTCATGTTCTTTGAGGATCTGAATCGCCGCTCCAAGATTTCGAAGAAAATCCGATCGATGAACTTGCGCGGCCACTCCTCGTAACCAGTGTAACGAGGAGGTCGCATGGCTGCATGGATTTTCCTGGGGCTCGCCTTCGCCGCACTTCCCAAAGGGCCGGCGGGGACGCTCACGCTGGTCTGGCATGACTCCGCGCACGTCTTTCCCGCGATCGGGCTCGACCGGCTCGGCGACGAAATGGAGGCGCTCTTTCGGGAGAACGGTCTGTCCGTCACTTTCCATGTGGCTTCCGACTATGAGGACCTTCTGAAGATCCCCGAGCCGCGGGTCAACGTTATCGTATTGCCGGGAGACGACTTTCGCTTCGCCCTTCCTCCGAACACCATGGCGGCCGCTTACGGAGAGCGAGGCGAGAAGTACACCATCTTCGTCTTCTATCCCGGTGTGCGGCGAACGCTCGGGCATCACGATAGCGGGCTCTCCCCGCGACACGTCGCCCAGCTGTCCCGGGCGCTCGCGCGGATCGTGGCCCATGAGGTCGTCCACGTGCTCGCGCCCGAGCGCGGACACGCGGATTCGGGGTTGATGGCGGGGCAGTTGACGCGCGGGGCGCTCCTCGCGGACGCCATCGATCTAGACGGAGTGAGCCTCGCGCGCGCGACCGCCGCTTTGAACGGCTGGGGGAATTGTCCGCCCGCCCTGACAGCCCTGACAGAAAGTTCCGAAATTACTGTACCCACGGGGTCGCTCCGGTCTATCGTTATGCCGGAGGTGCCGATGCCATGTCCGTCCGTAAGATGACTCCGGTCCTCATCGTGGATCGGATCGAGCCGTCGCTTGCGCTCTGGGTCGATCGATTGGGTTTCGAGAAGACACTCGAAGTTCCCGAGGGAGACCACATCGGATTCGCCGCGGTCGTGAGCGGCGGGATCGAGCTCATGTACCAGACCCGGGAGAGCGTTGAAACCGAGGTTCAAACCGCCGATCTTCCGAAAGCGCTCCTTCCGGTGGCGGGAAACCGCGCGACGCTCTTCTGCGAGGTCTCCGACCTGAAGTCGCTGCGCGAGAAGCTCCAGGGTCTCGAGATCCTGCTTCCGTACCGGAAGACTGCCTATGGCGCCGAAGAGCTGTGGTTGAAGGAGCCGGGCGGGCACATCGTGGGCTTCGCCGAGTTCCCGAAATCCTAGCTCCGTTGACGCCGCGGTATCCCGCGATCCATAACCGCCTCCATGTACGACGTTGTCGTTGTGGGAGGCGGTATCGTGGGGCTTGCGACTGCCTTCAAGCTCCTGCGCCAGAGGCCAGGCGCCGCGGTCCTGGTCCTGGAAAAAGAGAACTCTGTCGGGTTTCACCAGACGGGGCACAACAGCGGCGTCCTTCACTCGGGCATCTACTACAAGCCCGGCTCGCTGAAGGCGCGGGTCGCCGTCCGGGGGGCGGGGGAGATGGTGCGCTTTTGCGAAGAGCACGGCGTCCCCTTCGAGCTCTCGGGGAAAGTCATCGTCGCGGCTTCCGAAGAGGAGAGGCCGCGGCTCGAGGCGCTTCTCGAGCGGGGGAATGAGAACGGTGTTCCCGGGCTTCGTGTGATCTCCGTTGAAGAGCTTCGCGATATCGAGCCGCACGCTCGAGGAGTGGCCGCTCTCCATTCAGCGTCGACGGGAATCGTCTCCTTCCGCGCCGTCGCGGAGGCGATGGCTTCCGCGATCGAGAAGGCAGGCGGCCACGTCCGCACGAGCGCGCGGCTCCTCGGGTTCGGGCGCGAGAGGGACGCTGTGAGGCTTCACACCGAAGCGGGTGACCTCCTCGCAAAGCGCGTCGTCACCGCCGCTGGACTCCATGCCGATCGGGTGGCAGCGCTCTCTGGGGCCGAGCCCTCGGCGAGGATCGTTCCGTTTCGCGGCGAGTACTATCGGCTGCGGCCGGAGAGCCGGGGCCTGGTGCGGGGCTTGATTTACCCCGTCCCCGACCCGCGGTTTCCTTTTCTTGGGGTTCACTTCACTCGCCGTATCGACGGAGAGGTGGAGGCGGGACCGAACGCCGTCCTGGCATTCGCGCGCGAAGGCTACCGGAAGACCGACGTGCGCGCCCGCGATCTGTGGGACATGGCGCGATTCCCCGGTACCTTTCGCATGGCGAGGAAGCACTGGCGAACCGGAATCGGGGAGTACTACCGCTCGTTCTCGAAATCGGCATTCGTTCGAAAGCTTCAGAGGCTCGTCCCCGAGCTCACCGAGGGCGATCTCGGGCCGGGCGGGAGCGGCGTCCGCGCCATGGCGCTCGAGCGGGATGGAAATCTGGTGGACGACTTCCGCATCGTAAAGTCGAGCGGCTTCGTCCACGTCCTGAGCGCGCCCTCGCCGGCGGCGACGAGCGCTCTCGCCATCGCGGACCACATCCTCGAGCTGTGCTAGCATTCCTCTCCCCAAAGGAGACCCGAATGAAGTGTCAGCTCGCGATAGCGTTTATTCTTTCGTTTGCCTCCGGGCTCGGCGCCCAGGAGACCCTCGCCCTCAAAGCGTCGAGGATGATCGACCCGAGGCGCGATGCGCCGATCGACAACGCCGTCGTCGTCATCCGCGGCGATCGGATCGAGGCCGCGGGAGCGGCTTCCGCGGTGACGGTCCCCGCGGGCGCGCGGGTCCTCGATCTCTCGGGCTATACGATCCTCCCCGGGCTCATGGACTGCCACGTTCACATCACCGGCACACCCGGCGACGGCGGCGACACTCAGAAGCTCAAAGAGACCCCCGCTCACGAAGCGATCCGCGGGGTGGCGCACGCGAAGATCACGCTCGAGGCCGGGTTCACCACGATCCGAAACGTCGGCTCGGGCAACTACGCCGACGCCGCGCTTCGGGATCTCATCGAGGAGGGCGTCGTCCCCGGTCCCCGGATGTGGGTCGCGACCCGGGGACTGGGCGCGACCGGAGGCCACGCCGACATTAACGGCTGGAGCTCCGATCTGAAGCTTCCGGGCACGGCGGAGATCGCGGACGGTGTCGACGAGCTCCGCAAGGCCGTGCGCACGCAGATCAAGAACGGAGCGGACCTGATCAAAGTGACGGCGACGGGAGGAATCCTCTCGGTGGGAGACGCCGTCACCCATCAGCAGTATTCGCTCGAGGAGCTCGAGGCGATCGTCGAGACCGCGGGGATGCTCGGGGTGAAAGTGGCGGCGCACGCTCACTCGCCCGGTGGGATGAACGACGCAGTCCGCGCCGGGGTCGTCTCCATCGAGCACGGGAGCCTCGTCGACGACGAGGGGATCCGCCTGATGAAGGAGCGCGGCACGTTCCTCGTTCCCACGCTCTACACGCTGAACTTCATCATCGAGGAGGGCGCCTCGAGCGGCGTCCCTCAGTACTCCATCGACAAGGCGAAGTCGATCGCCAGGCAGCAGCGCGAGAGGCTCTCCGCCGCGTTTCACGCCGGGGTGAAGTTCGCTTACGGCACCGATGCCGCCGTCTTTCCCCATGGGCGCAACGCCCGGGACTTCCGCATCCTGGTCGAGGAGCTCGACGTGCGACCGATCGACGCGATCCGCACCGCGACCGTCAATGCCGCGGAGCTCATCGGAATCGAGGATCGCGCCGGAACCCTAGAGCCGGGGAAGTGGGCGGACATCATCGCCGTCGCCGGAAACCCTCTCGAGAACATCGCGCTCCTCGAAGACGTTCGCTTCGTCATGAAGGGCGGAGTGGTCTATAAAGCTCCCTGAGCGTAAGATCGGAAGTATGAGAAGAGCCCTGGTTCTATGGGTGGGCCTCGCGATCCCGGTAGCGGCGGCGGCGCAGGCGCCCGTCTTCGACGTTCGCTGCGTCGACGGGAAGGCCGCGGGCTTTCCCTGCGACCGCGTTCACCTTCTCGCGTATCTGCCCCTTGCGAGCCTCGGAGGCTCCGACGGCACGAACGACGTCTGGGGCTTTTCCGAGGGAGGCCGGGAGTTCGTTCTCCTGGGCCTGCGGAGCGGGACTGCGTTTGTCGAGATCACGAACCCGACGGCGCCCCTCTACCTCGGAAAGCTAGCAGGTCACCGGTCGAGCCGGAGTATCTGGCGGGACATCGAGACCTACCAGAGGCACGCCTTCATCGCCTCCGAGGCGTTCACCCATGGGGTTCAGGTCTTCGATCTGGGAGCGCTCTTCTCGGTGAGCGCCCCTCCCGTAGAGTTTCAGGAAACCGCCCACTACGCGGGCGAGAGCCTCGGGAGCGCCCATACCCTCGCCATCAACGAGGCGAGCGGCTTCCTGTACGCCATGGGCTCCGACACGTGCTCCGGCGGCCTTCACATGGTGGACATACGGAGCCCGAGAGAGCCTCGTTTTGCCGGTTGCTTCGCCCAGGACGGATACACGCACGACGCGCAGTGCGTCTCCTACGACGGCCCGGACCCGGATTACCGCGGGCGGGAGATCTGCTTCGCGAGCAACGAGGACACGCTCACCGTCGTCGACGTCACCGACAAGCCGAGCCCACGCATGGTGTCCCGCACCAGCTACCAGGGCGTCGGCTACATCCACCAGACCTGGGTCACGCCCGACCGGCTGTTCCTTCTTATGGACGACGAGCTCGACGAGCAGTACTTCCACCACAACACCGCGACCCGGATCTGGGACATCGCCGACCTCGACCGTCCGGTCCTCATCGGCTCCCACGTCGCCGACACCCCCGCCATCGATCACAACCTCTACATCCGCGACGGGCTGGTGTACGAGGCGAACTACCGCTCCGGGCTTCGCATCCTGAAGCTCGACCGGATCGCCGAAGGCCGACTCGAGCCCGCGGGCTTCTTCGACGTTTACCCCGTGGACGACGCGCCGGAGTTCAACGGCGCCTGGAGCGCGTACCCGTTTTTTCCCAGCGGCGTCGTCGCGGTGAGCGACATCGAGCAGGGACTGTTCCTCCTCAAGCCCGAGATTCCGTGAAGGGCAAAAGTTTGTTCATTTGGGGAGGTCTCCGGCCAACTTACACACGGTCAGTCACCAAGCCTGTCAGCAACGTTGCGGAGGTAGTCGTTTAGAACCAATCCGTGCTTCTTTGCAATGCTGTTGAGCGTAGCCACACGCGGAAGAATTTCACCTTTTTCGATCCTGCGAATCTCCCGCTCCGATACGCCTGGAGAAAAATCAGCTTGTGTGAGATTGAAATCCTTGCGGAGGACTTCTACCGCCGCGCCGAAGCGCTTGTTATGGAGCAGCCTTTCCCTGTCTTTTTTTTCGCGCCAACCTGGATCGATCGCATACCTTAAGGCATCCATGTCCAAATGAATGTCCTGTTCGGGCCAATGGACATAGCTGCCGTCACGTGCGATCACGAAACGTTCACGGTTCGAGATTACTCTCAACGCTTTGAGCGACTCGAAAGGAATAGTGTGAAGCGTGAAGTCGCACGTCTGGACAAGAAGACTGTTTCCGGCAACAGTGGCGGCTGCGATCAGTTGATCGGCTGCGCCTACCTCCCAAGCATTGAGAATTCGATTGACCGACTCGTTCAAGCCTGTTGGTTTGTGAACAAGGATGTTACGTACCGTTCTAAATGCAGTCTGCTGTACCAAAGCAGGCAAGAAGGTAGGGTCGAGGTCATCCTGCAACAGAATTAGGCCGCGCAGGCGCTTCTTGAGTGAGGCGGCTTTGAGTCGGGACGAGATTTCAGAGAAGCCCATTGCGAAAGAAATGACAATTAGATCTCCTTTGACGGCAAGCAAACCAGCGGTTGGAATATCCACACCTCGAAGAATCTTCCTACTTTGATTGGGCTGCAGCTCAGACAAGGGAACGCCTTGGCCGACCAGAACAGTCAATTCCTGAGTCGCTACCATTTCGAATCTCTCCGGTTAACAATCAACTTTCTGTTCCCATTCCGCAAGAAGCTCAGCCCTACGCTGCTCCGTTAGGTCCAAGAGATTCCTGACCTGCCATGATTTTTTAACCCTTCCCCACTTAACTGAATAAGATCGTTCCAGAATGAAGACCCGAATCTCCCAAGAGCCCGTCTTGCTCGCATGAAAATGCGGCGGCAAGTGATCCGACGAGTTGAACCATAGGTCAAGTCCTTGAATCGTGAACGTTGTGAGCTTTCCCAATTCGTTCTATTCGTAGTTTACGCCAGACCGGACATTTGTGCAATCATTATGTATACTCTATTTGTCTGGTGAGTGTCCCGGCGTGATTGGAGTCGTGCTGCACGGCAGCGGGCACACGTATGAAGTCCTGAAGTTCGCCATGCAAGAGGCCGAAGGATTATGAGCTCCGTGATGGTGAGAGGGCTCGTACTATTGCGGGCGCCAGCTCAGTCCGAAATTGAGAATCCGCTGGAGAAGCCGGTCGTAGGGAAGACCTCCGGCTTCGGCGGAGTCGGCGAAGTCCTCGCTCCGGGCGAGCTGGGGATTGGGATTCGCCTCGAGCACGTAGACCTTCTCGTTCTCGTCCATGCGAAAGTCGATGCGCGCGTAGCCGCTGAGGTAGAGGTTCTTGTAGATGCGCTTCGCGAGCTTCTTGACCCGTTCCGTGACCGCGGGCGAGAGCCCTTTGGCTTCGCCGGTTTCGATGCGGTGCTTTCTCTGATAGCGAGGGTTCCATTTGACGCTCTCGGTCGCGATCGCCCAGGAGCTCTCGGGAAGGCGTGAGAGGAAGATCTCCCACACGGGAAACACTTCGAGTCTTTCGTTTCCCATCACTCCCACGTAGAGCTCCCGGCCGTCGATGTACCGCTCGACGATGGCGTCGGTGCCGATCCTCTCGTGGACGAACGACACCCGCTCCCGCAGCTTCTCCTCGTCTTCCACCACAGATGCCTGGGAGATCCCGGTCGAGGACTCGTGCACCAGGGACTTCACGATCAGCGGGAACCCCAGCCGCGGAGGCCGCCGGACGGGGCGCCCCCGATGGAACACCGCGAACTCGGGAACGGGGATTCGGTGGTAGGTGAGGAGCTTCTTTGAGATCGCCTTGTCCCGCGCGAGGAGGAGGCCGCGGGCGTTGCAGCCGGTATAGGGGACCCGCTGCAGCTCGAGGTAGCTCACCACGTTCTGGTCGTAGATGGGAACGTCGTCGAAATCCTCGAG
>CAZKNR010000225.1:0-18771 GCA_964553925.1 uncultured Acidobacteriota bacterium | reverse complement strand
GCGGAGAATGTCCGCCTCTCCCAGGGTGAAGCCCGCGAGGGCGGACGCGATCTGCATCACCTGCTCCTGGTAGACGATGACTCCGAGGGTATCCTCGAGAATCGGCTTCAGGAGCAGGAGCTCGTAGCGGACGGCGACTTTGCCCCACTTGCGGTCGATGAAGTCGTCGATCATCCCGCTGCGGATGGGGCCCGGCCGGTAAAGGGCGTTGAGAGCGGTCAGGTCCGAGAGCTTCTCCGGCTTGAACCGCTTGAGGATGTCCCGCATCCCCTCGCTCTCGAACTGGAAAACACCAAAGGTGTCGCCTCGGGTGAAAAGCTCGTAGGTCTTCTTGTCGTCGACGGGAAGCGTGTCCAGATCGATCCGCACTCCGAGGTCGCGCTCGATCCTCTTCATGCAGTTGTCGATGAGGGTCAGCGTGCGAAGACCGAGGAAGTCCATCTTGAGAAGGCCGATGTCCTCGCAGTTCCTCATGTCGAACTGGGTGGTGATTTCTCCCTTGCTCCCTCGGTAGAGCGGGAGGAACTCGGTCAAGGGCTCGGGAGCGATCACCACCCCCGCCGCGTGGGTCGAGGCGTGGCGGCTCACACCCTCGAGCCTCTGCGCGATGTCGACGAGCTGCTTTACCCGCGGATCGGACGCCATCGCTTCCACGAGCTGCGGCACCTCCTGGAGCGCCTTCTCGAGAGTCGCGTCGAGGGTCGCGGGAATGAGCTTCGCGATCCGATCGACGTCGGCGTAGGGGATATCGAGCACTCTTCCCACGTCGCGAATGACGGCGCGGGCTTTCATCGTCCCGAAGGTGATGATCTGCGCCACGTTTTCGCGGCCGTACTTCGCGGTGACGTAGTCGATGACCTCGGAGCGCCGGGCCTCGCAAAAGTCGATGTCGATATCGGGCATCGACACCCGCTCCGGGTTCAGGAAGCGCTCGAAGATGAGGTCGTGCTCCAGGGGATCGATGTCGGTGATGCGAAGCGCGTAGGCGACGAGGCTCCCCGCCGCCGAGCCCCGTCCGGGCCCGACGGGGATCCCCTGCTCCTTGGCGAAGCGGATGAAGTCCCAGACGATGAGAAAGTAGCTGGGAAATCCCATCGACTGGATCATCGCGATCTCTCGCTTCAGCCGGGCCTCGTAGTCCGAAAGGTCGAAGCGGCCCTGAGCTTCGATGACGGTCCCGCGCCTTCCCCACCTCTCGCGGAAGCCCTCCCATGCGACCTTCTCGAAGTGGCTGTCCGCGGTCTCCCCTTCGGGCACCTGAAATCGCGGGAGCTGAAAGCCCTCGCGCTCGAGGTCGACTGCGACTCTGTCGGCGATCCGAAGCGTATTGTCGTACGCCTCCTGGTAGCCCTGGAAGAGGGCGGCCATCTCGTCCGAAGACTTGAAGTAGAACTGATCGCTTGGATACCTCATCCGGTTCTGGTCCTGCGACTTCTTCCCCGTCCCGATGCAGAGCAGGATGTCGTGGGCTTCGGCGTCATCGCGCGAAATGTAGTGGCAGTCGTTGGTCGCGACCGTCCCCAGTCCCTCCTTCCGAGCGAGGGCGAAGAGGCTCTCGTTGACCGTCTTCTCGTCCTTTAGCCCGAGACCGTGGTCCTGTATTTCAAGAAAGAAGTTGTCCTTCCCGAGAATGTCGCGATAGACGCCCGCGGCGCGAAGCGCCGATGCCTCGTCTCCGCGGAGCGCGGCCTGCGGCACTTCTCCTTTGAGGCAGGCGGAAAGGCCGATGAGGCCCTTCGAGTGCTGCGCCAGGAGCTCTTTGTCGATTCTCGGCTTGTAGTAGAACCCCTCGAGGTAGCCCTTGGTGACGAGCTTCACCAGGTTCTTGTAGCCTTCGTTCGTCTCCGCGAGTAGCACCAAGTGGTTGTTGGTGTCGGAGACGCTTCCGTTCGCGGACTTGTCGAAGCGGCTCTTCGGAGCGACGTAGATCTCGCAGCCGAGAATGGGCTTGACCCCCTGGCGCTTCGCCGCCTTGAAGAAGCTCACCGCCCCGAACATATTCCCGTGATCCGTGAGGGCGACCGCGGGCATCTTGTAGCGGGCCGCGAGCTCGACGATGTCGTCGATGCGGCTCGCCCCGTCGAGGAGCGAGAAATCGCTGTGGTTGTGCAGATGAACGAACGGTCTGGTCATTCTTGAGCTTGAGTCATTCCCATTCGATGGTCGACGGCGGCTTCGAGGAGATATCGTAGACCACGCGGTTGATGCCGCGCACCTCGCCCACGATCCGGCTCGAGATCCTCGCGAGGAGCTCGTGGGGAAGTCGGGCCCAATCCGCGGTCATCCCGTCGCGGCTTTCGACCGCCCGCACCGCGAGAACGTGCTCGTAGGTGCGCGCGTCGCCCATGACCCCGACGCTCTTGACCGGAAGGAGCACCGCGAACGACTGCCAGACCTTGCGGTAGAGTCCGGCGCTCTTGATCTCGGAGACGAGGATCTCGTCCGCCGCCCGCAACAGCTCGAGCCGCTCGCGGCTAACCGGCCCGAGCACGCGGATCGCGAGGCCGGGGCCGGGGAACGGTTGTCGAAAGAGAAGCTCCTCGTCGAGCCCGAGCTCGCCCCCGAGGGCTCGGACTTCATCCTTGAACAACTCTCTCAGAGGCTCGATGAGCTCGAGCTTCAGCCGTTTTGGAAGGCCGCCGACGTTGTGATGGCTCTTGATGACCCGAGAGGGACCCAGGACCGAAACGCTCTCGATGACGTCGGGGTAGAGCGTTCCCTGGGCGAGAAAGCGCGCGTTCGGAATCTTCTTCGCCTCTTCGGTGAAGATCGCGATGAACTCGCGGCCGATGATTTTTCTCTTGCGCTCGGGATCGGCGACGCCCGCGAGCTTTCGGAGAAAACGATCCGAGGCGTCGACCAGGACCACTTTCAGCTTCAGCTTCCGCGCGAAGCGCTCCATGACCTGGGAGGCTTCGTTTTTCCTCAGAACGCCGTTGTCGACGAAGATGCACGTCAGCTGCGAGCCCACCGCCTGGTGCACCAGGGTCGCGGTCACGGACGAGTCGACTCCTCCGGAAAGAGCGCAGACGACGCTCGCGCTCGAAACTCGATCGCGAATCGCCGAGACCGCTTCTCGCGCGTAGGACTCCATGTTCCAGTCGCCGCGGACTCCGCAGATCGAGAACGCGAAGTTCTTTAGGATGTCGACACCCCGCTCGGTGTGGGCGACTTCCGGGTGGAATAAAACCCCGTAGAGACCGCGCGATGCGTCTTCGAACGCGGCGATCGGAGCGTCTTTTGTCGTCGCGGTAACATGAAAGCCCGTGGGCGCCTCCTCGATGCGATCGCCGTGAGACGCCCAGACCTTGAGATCCCTCCCCACTCCCTTGAACAGCAAGCTCCCGTTCACGCAGTGGACGAGGGCGTGTCCGTACTCGCGATGACCAGCGGAGCGCACCTCGCTTCCGAGGGTCTTCGCCATGAGCTGCATCCCGTAGCAGACTCCGAGCGTCGGGACGCCGAGGCGAAACACTCCCTCGTCGCAATGGGGTGCCCCCGCCTCGTAGACGCTGTTCGGTCCTCCCGAGAGAATGACCCCGCGGACGCCGGGACGGGACAGCTCCCGGGCGGGAACCGAGTACGGCAGGATCTCACAGTATACCGAGAGCTCCCGGAGTCTCCGCGCAATGAGCTGCGTGTACTGAGAGCCGAAATCGAGAATGAGGATGGTATCGTGAGCCATGACACCTCGAAAAATTTGCGCCCGATGAAGCTGGCATTATAGTCTTTGCCAGGGTCGAAAACAACAACCCTTGGAGTACGTCCTGAGCCGAAGCTCTATATGTAGTGTGGCCGCCCCGCTCCTGTTCCTCCTCACAGCCGCGCACCTCTCGGCCCAGCTGCCTCCTCAGGAGACTTCCCCACTGGTGCCGGGCCCGCCAGGTCAAGAAGTGCTTCCGCAAGAGGAGCCGCCGCCTTCAGGACCTCCCCCTCCGCCCGCGGGCATCCTTCCTGTCGGCGAGATTGCCCGGCTGAGCTTCGCCCCCTCGGACCGCCCCCGGGTCTTCCTGCACGGAGACCGGCTTACGATCGTGACGGCTTCCGGCACCGTCCAGGGGCACGACGCCGCCTCGGGAGAGTTCCGGTGGAAGCTGGGCCTGCCGGGAGAGGCGCTGTTCGCTCCTGTCCTCTATCGAACGGACCCCGCCGAGATTCTCCTCTCTTCGGCTTCGGGGCGTCTCTTCGTCGTCGACGCTGGGACGGGTGAGATCCGGCGCGAGACCCAGCTTCCCTTCGAGCTTGCGCTCGCACCCCTCGTCGATCTCCCGCACCTCTACCTCGGAACTCCGGGCGGAGACGTGGTCGCATTCGACGCGGAGTCAGGCTCCGAGCGTTTCCGCGCGCACGTTTCCGAAGCACCGCTCGCACTCGCCTCGTCGGGCGGAAAGATCTTTGTTTCGGGGTCGGAGCGCATGCTGACGGTGCTCGAGACGGAAAGAGGGGGTGAACGGTGGCGCTTCCGCGGGCGGAGCGGATTTCACGCGCCTGCGGTCTTCGCCAACGACCGCCTCTACATCGGAAACGACGCCGGAGAGTTTTACTGCCTCGCGCTCCCGGACGGGGATTTAGAGTTTCGCTGGCCGACCGGCGCCTCGATCCGATCGGCCGCTCTCGTCGAGGACCGGTTCGTGTACGTGACCAGCTTTGGCAACGATCTGTACGCGTATCGGGCCCGGGGCGGATCGGAGCGGTATCGCGTGAAACTTCCCGGAAGGCCAGCAAGCGGTCCGGTGCGTTTCGGTCAAAGGCTCGTTGTCGTGACCTACGACGGGGCTGTCGTCGAAGTGGACCCGGACAAAGGCGTCGTCGCGAAAGTCTATGAAGCGCCTGGAGAGCTTGGATCTGCGCCCGCGTTTCTTGCCGCGCTTCCTCCGCCGGCTCCTCCGGCCCGTCCGACTTCCTCGGATTCGCCGGCTCCCGTGGCGTCTCCCGACAACGAGTGGTACCAGACCCACCGGATCGCTCTCGTACTTCGTACGGGGGAAGTCTTGCTTCTCGGGCATCGACCAGCAGTGGAAGAAGTAAAGGAGGAGCCGCCATCGCCGCCGCCACCACCCGCAGAGACCCCGGCACCCGGAGTGACCGGCGAGGACAGTCTGTCCTTGAAATAGGATGTTCCGGGCTCGTATCCCTTTTGGTTCCAAGGACTCCGGATTGGAACGGAACCTGCACCCGGGAGGATGGACTTTGACACCGTCTTTCGGGCGAAGCTAACATGGGGTATTGGGAATGAAACGGCGCACCGCCTCTATCTTGCTGGTAGGGCTGTTTTTCTCGTGCTTGTCCTGGGGACAGACTCCCTCGGTGCAGCGCCTGATCAGCGCCAAGAACGAGGAGAGCCGACAAAGGCCCAAAGAGCAAGAGGACATCGCGCACCTTTCGAGAACCATCGACCGGGTCGAGCGCGCGTTCGAGGCTGGCGATGCGGACGAGATCGAGCAGTGCCTTTCCGAAAAGAAAATCTATCTGTCTCTCAAGGCTGAGGAAGCGGGTTATTACGGCGGAAGCCAGGTCAAGCACATGCTCGCCAAGCTCTTCCGCGAGCGCAGGACCGACTCCTTCACGTACGCTCCGGAAGAGGTCGAGGTCTCTCGCGGGGAAAGCGCCGCGTTCCGCGCGGAGTGGAGCTACCTTGCTCTCGAGGCGGACGATGTGGTCACCGAGCAGCTTCGATTCAGGCTGGAACGGGCCAAGGGCCCAGCCGGCCCAGAAAGCCCGGAAGCAAACGACTGGCGGGTCTCCGAGATTCGCGCTCAGACCCGCTGACAGAGACCACGCCGACGAGCTCCGGGCAGTCCGGACCTTCGACTGAGCCGCTTTCGTGTCGCGACACCGCATCCTCCTGCCCTTCATCGCCGCGGCCTTTTTCGCGCTAGCACTCTCTGACCTGGCCCTCGACTTCGGCCTTCTCGATCCGGTGTCCGCCGCGGCCCTCTTCGTTCTCGGGCTCGCAAGCTTCTGCTATTTCCTCCTCGTCCCCTCGGGCCCGAAGCGGTGGGCGCCCCTCGCTCTCCTTCTCGGGGCTTCCTTCGCTCTCGGGCTTCGCGCGCTCGGAAGCGAGGGAAGCCCCTTCGGTCCGAGCCCTTCGTCGTTCGACCGGATTCGCGACCGGGAGGCGCGGGCGCGCGCGTCCTCCGCGAAAGACCGCTTCCGCGAGCTCACAGAGGCAGCCGTCTCCGCCGCGGAGAGCCTCGCTCGTGAGCCCGCGATCGAAGAAGTCGTGGACGCCCCCGATCCGGCTCGAGTCGCGCGCGCGTTCGATGTCCTTGCAGCGAAGCCCCTCCCCCGGTCCCACCCGAGCGGTGTCCCCGGAGTCTCGCTCTTGGATCGTTCCTTCCGCCCCATCGCGTGGGCGGGAGAGAACCGCTCGCTCGATCGTTTCCTCACGAGTTGGCGAGGACTCCCCGCCGCGAAGGTGGCCGTCCGCCGCCGGGCGGCGGAAACCTCTCTCGTCGCGGTTCATCCGCTTCGCAAGGGCGCGGGATTCGTGTCGGTCGAAGTTCCCCTCGCCGCCGACCGCAGGCTCGAGAACCGATACCTCCAGGATTACGACGCGCTTTCCGCCTGGGCGGGGCGAAGTCTCGACGTGCATTTCTTCTCGTCCGACGAGGAGCAGGGAGAGCAAGGCGGGGTATTCGAAGATCTGGGGGACCCTTATTGGACCGGCCCCGACGAGAGCCCGCGGCTCTTCTTCGGGCTGCGCTCCTCCGCGGGGGATCTCCTTGGGATCGCGTCTCTCGACGGTGAAGGGCGCGAGCCGGCGAACCTCGAGCGCCGCCGCAGGCTCGCGCTCGCCGGTGCTTCGCTCCTGGTGCTGGCGGCGGGGGCAGGCCTCCTGGCTTTCGCCGCGGGACGTCCGGGAGCCCTCTCGCTCGCGGCCGCGATCGTCTCCTTCCGCCTCGTTCTCCGCGCCTCGGGCCTTCCCCTCGGGTTCGGTCTCGATCTCGACAATCCCGCCTACTATGCGTCTTCGCTCTTTTTCGGTCTCGCTCGTTCTCCCGCGGAGTTCGTCGTCACGATGGCGGCGCTCCTCCTCTCGTGCTGGATTCTCGTTCGCTCCGATTGGGGAACGGGTACTCTCCGCCTTTTCGGCCCCCCGCTCGCGCTCGCTCTCTTCGCCTTCGTCGAAACCGTCGTCCTCGACGCCTGGCTCAACTCGAGTCTCGCGCTCTCGGAGGTGTCTTTCTCGGGCCCAGGCATCCCCCGCCTGACGGTGCAGCTGGGCCTTTTGGCGCTCTTCTACTCGGCCGCTCTCGTGAGCTACCGGCTCCTGGCTCCGCGTGAAGGGGGCGCCCCTTCGTCTCGCGCCGTCCTCCTTCACGTCGCCCTCGACGCCGCGCTGGTCGCCGCAGCCCACGCCGCGCTCACGCCCCGCGGGCACGGCGACCAGGTCCTGCTCGCGGCGATTCCTCTCGGTGCGCTTCATCTGTTCGCGCTCAGAAAGTCCTGGCTGAAGGGCGCTCCCGCCCATAGCGGCGCCGGCGTCCGCACGTCGATAGCGCTTCTTCTCATTTCCGTTGCCGTGTTCTATCCGGCAATCGCCTGGTTCGAGAGGACCTCGATCCGCAATTTCATCGAGAGCACCGTGACTCCCGCGGTGCTGCAGCACGCGAGCGCGCGATGGTCGACGCTCCTCGAGGCGGCGCAGGACATCGACCGGATGTATGCAGAGGGCGGACTCGGCGATCTCGGCCGCGAGGACCTTGCTTTCGCGATCTGGGTTGCGACCGACCTCTCCGCATCGTCCCTGAGCTCCTCGGTCGAGATCCTCGACCCGAGCCAAAGAGTGGTTTCTCGCTTCTCGCTCAACTTTCCCGCCTCGGCGCTCGAGGGAGAGAAAAGCCGCGCGCCGCAGGAGTGGGTTCCCGAAGAGCGGCGCCTTCCGGGGCATCCGGACCATCCCCCGTTCGGAGCCGCGCGCCGGAGCTTTCTCGGCCCTGATCTGGAGCTCTGGGAAGTGCGCCTCGGGGTCGCCGCGGATTGGCGCAACCTTCCCTTCATCAGCACGTCCGATCCCTACCTGCAGCTCTTTCGCGCGGCCGCGGTTTCGGCCCCGCTCCGTTACCCGCATCAGGAGCTGGAGCTCATCGTTCTCACCCATGACGGGCGCGCCGTGTTCCAATCGGCAGGCGGGCACCTCGAGCCGGGAGAAGAGCTCCTCGCGCGCGCGATCGAGACTCCCCTCTGGTGGGAGCACCTCCACGAGGGCCAGGCGCACCGCGCGTACCTCGTCGCCGATTCCGACTATGTCTACGCGCTCTCGTTTTCCAAGAAGCTCCCCCTCGACTACGCCGCAGAGCTCACGCGATGGATCCTCCTCGCGGGGATGGTCGCCGGCGCCGGTCTCGGCGCGGCGCTTTCGCTCGCGGCCCTGGGCGCCTCAGCGGGCATCCATCCCCGGGAGCTTTTCGCCGGAATCGCCTCGAGCTTTTCCGCCAAGCTCTACGTCGCGTTCGTCCTCCTCGCGCTCGCGTCGATCGTGTCGCTCGCGTTTCTCATCCGCGGCATCGTGATCCAGGACCTGCAGCGCGACGTGGAGCGGGAGGCCGTGGACCGCGCTCTGGTCGCGGAGCAGCTGGTGAAGGAGACTCATCTTTCGCGGCCCACAAGCGCCCTCGGAATGGCGCCGCTCACGGACTCGGTCCTGGAGCGGGTCTCGGGACTCGCCGGCGTCGACGTCGATCTCTACATTGGCGGAGAGCTTCTCGCCACGAGCAAACCGGAGCTCGTCGCGAGCGGTCTCCTCGGAAGCCGGGCCGCGCCCGCGGCTCAGCGCGAGATCGTCGTCGAGCGCCGCTCCCACTCGCTGCACCAGGAGTCCGTGGGGGCGTTCCAGTACCTCGTGGTCTCCGTTCCCATCGTTCTCGAGCCCTGGACCGAGCCCGGAATTCTTTCCATTCCTCTCGCGAGCCGGCAGGTCGAGATCGATCGAAGAGTGGCGTCACTCAACCAGACACTCCTTCTCGCCGCGGCCCTTTTCTCCATCGCTTCCGCGGGGCTCGCCTACTTCCTCGCCCGGGGGATCGCCGGGCCCATCAAAGAGCTCACCGACGCGACGCACGCAGTCGCCGAAGGCAGCTTCGACGTCTCCCTCGAGACGCGATCGCGAGACGAGATCGGCGCGTTGTTCTCGAGCTTCAACCAGATGACCGAAGACCTGAAGCGCCAGCGCCGGGACCTGGAGAAGTCGAAGAAGCTCGAGGCCTGGGCGGAGATGGCGAGTCAGGTCGCTCACGAGGTGAAGAATCCCCTGACCCCCATTCAGCTTTCGACCGAGCACCTGTTGCGGGTGTACGGCGACCCCGGCGTCGACTTCGAGAAGGTCTTGAAGGAGTGCTCGGAAACCATCCTGCAACAGGTCAGGGCGCTTCGTCAGATCTCGATGGAGTTCTCGACGTTCGCGTCCCCCGGTCCCCTCGTCCTCGAGCCTTTGGATATCGCCTCTCTGGTGCGTGACACGGTAGCCCCCTATCTCAAGTCTGCGCCTCCCGGCGTTCGCATGGAGGTCGAGGCCGAGCCGGGGCTTCCTGAAGTGATGGTGGATCGGCGGCTCGTCCAACGAACGCTCGTGAACCTGATCGAAAATGCGCTCCACGCTATCAATGGGCTCAATAGGGGCGGCCGAATCGGCGTCCAGGTGTTGAGAAGGGGCGCGTTCGTCGCTATCTCCGTTCGCGACAACGGGGTCGGGATCGAGCTGGAAGCGAGGGCGCGCGTGTTCGAGCCCTACTTCTCCACAAGGGTCGCGGGCACCGGACTCGGCCTCGCGATCGCGCGTAAGGTGGTCGAGGATCACGGCGGCACGATCGCCCTCGAGAGCGAGCCCGGCAAAGGAACCGAGGTGACCATCCAGCTCCCGGTCGGAAGGAGCGATGGCTAGCGGAGAACCGAGCGCAAGATCTCGATCGCGGCGCTGGCAGGATCGTACGCGGTGGTGTCAGCTACTGCCCAGAGCCAGAACCCGGGAGGACCCGAGCCTCCGGCCGCGCGGACGGGACCGATGTGAATGGTCGCCGAGCCCGCAGCGCTCACTGGAGACGGGGCTTTCGCGGCTCGCGCGGAGCGCGGACTCTCGAACGGCTTCGAGCGAAACGCGGCCCGGATCGTTTTGGCGTCGACAGGGTCTTTCGTCTCGACCCAGAGGGTGGCGCTGTAGGCGTGGAACACCGGCACCTGCACCAGGCTCACCGTGAGCGCGCCTTCGATTCCCGCGAGGCGAGAGGCCTCCGAGGCGACGGTGTCGGAGGGATTCAGCCCTGCTTCCGAATCCCCCAGGAGTCTTACGTTGAAGGCGAGCTGCTCGGGGAGCACTTGGGTCGGTGGCGCCTGGTAGTTCAGGATGTGAACGATCTGCTGGTGCAGCTCGGCAGCACCCGGGTCTCCCAGCGACATCGCGGGAACGAGCACCGTGGCCACCGCCCGCTCGATGGGATGGCCCTCCCCGATCGCGGAGAGTATCGCGCCCAGCAAGTAGGACTCCACGCGCGGGATGATTCCGAGACGGCTCCCGCTCGAGCGAAGCTCCTCGAACCGCGCAGGAGTGACCACCGGCCCTCCGAGACCGAGCGCACCCTCTACGAGAGTGAGGACGCCTGCTTCTCCCGACTGAGCCGCCACGCGGTTCAGAACATCGGTGTCATTTCCGCCCACGAGGAGGGCGTCGAGATGAGGAAAGAGGTCCGGGTCGATCGGCTGCGTCACCACGACGTCGTCCCCGAACTGGGTGAGTGCCACTCCTCCTTCGCCCTCGCTATCGAAGAGCTTGAGCTCGATGACGGCAAGCTCCCCCTCGCCGAGGAGCTTTCGCACCTTCTGGCCGAAGGGACTTCGCGGGCTGACGATTCCGATCCGGTAGCCTCTCATGTCTCGCGGGCGTCGGGCGCCTTCACCGGGACGTCACCGGACGGGACCGCGGTCTTTGTCCGGAAGAAGAGCGACCAGACTTTCAGCGCGAGCCCATGGACCACGTAGGTGCTCGCCATCACCAGGAGCATGACCTGAGGATGGGTGAAAACCGTGACGATGACGAGCGCGAAAAAGAGGATCACCAGGGGGGGCTGGCGCCTTCTCAGGTCGAGGTCCTTGAAGCTGTAGTAGCGAATCTTGCTGACCATGAGAAACGAAAGCAGCAGCACCAGGGCGAGGAGCGGGATCGCCGCCGCGCGGGTGTCGAGGGGATCGGGAAACCGGTACACCAGCGCCGCCACCATGCCGGCGGCCGCGGGAATCGGCAGGCCCACGAAGAAACGCTTGTCGGTCGTTGACTGCTGGATGTTGAAGCGCGCGAGCCGCATCGCGCCGCAAATCACGAAGAGAAACCCCATGAGCCAGCCGAGCCGCGGCCAGAGGTGAAGTCCCCAGGTGTAAGCAAGAACCATGGGAGCGACCCCGAACGAGACCTGGTCGGCGAGCGAATCGAACTCCTTTCCGAAGTCGCTGCTGGCGTTGGCGAAACGCGCCACGCGACCGTCCAGGGTGTCGAGAAGGATGGCGATGCCGATGAGCGGCCCGGCGAAACCGTACTCGCCCTGGATGCTGCTTACGATCGCGTGAAAGCCGCAAAAGACGTTGGCGACGGTGAACGAGCTCGGGATGAGGTAAATGCCTCGCCTGCGCGCCCGCGGTCGATCTGGAGAGGCGGGCGGTGCTTGCGGCACCACCGGGATCTCGCTCATGGGCGCCGCGCGATGGCGGTCTCGCCGCCTTTTACCCTGTCGCCGACGCGCACCAGGATCTCTACGTCCTGCGGAACGACCACCTCCGTCCTCGAGCCGAACTGGATGAGACCGAACCTCTGGCCCCGCTCGAGACGGTCGTTCTCGGCGACGGCGCAGACGATGCGCCGAGCCACCACTCCTGCGATCTGCCGCACCGTCACCCGGAAGTCGCCATCGAGAAGCTCGATCTCGTTTCGCTCGTTCTGCGTCGCCGCCTCCTTCTTGTAGGCCGCGAAGAAGCTGCCGGGAGTATAGCGAATTCCCTCGACCCTCGCGGAGAGTGGCGACCGGTTGATGTGGACGTTGAAGATCGAGAGAAAGACGCCGATTTGCTGGCGGGATGGATCCGAGGCGGAAGGTCCTACGTCGACCACGGTTCCGTCCGCGGCGGAAACGAGGAGCTTCGGATCCGTAGGCGGAAGCCGGGTAGGGTCGCGAAAGAAAAATGCGACGAACGAGGCGAGCGCCCCGAGGGGCACTGCGAGCCACCGGAGAGGCCCGATGAGAAATGCGATACCGGCGAGACAGAGAAGCGCGGCGATGTAGCGGAAACCTTGTGGGGCGATTGTCATGGGAGAAGGCTTCCAGCTCGAACCGGGCGCCACGCGGCGGGGCGCGCCCGGATTCGTCAGTGAGCTCGGATCATATGCGCCATCCGGTCCTTGATGGCCAGTTTCCTCTTCTTCAGGGTCGTTTCTTCCAGCTTCTCTTCCTCGCTCAGGAAGTATTTCTCGGTGAGCGCGGTGAGCCGCTCATCGAGCTCTTGATGTCGTCTGGATAACTGCTGGAATTCCTCGCTCTCCCGCAGCAACACCTCTTTGAGGTCGGAAGCGCTCGTCTCCATCAAGGTTCTCCTCCAATCTGACGTTCCGGTTCGCCGATGGCAGGGAAAACAGCACGCTTTCTTCGAAACGTAACACAGCCCTCTCCGGGCTGCAACCTAGCCGCAGTTGGACGCAAAAGACGCAAGGGAATACCAAGGGGGATAGGGGAGATAAGAGGACTCCTCCTATCCCCCTTGTATTGGATTTTCTTCTTAGCGCCCTTGCGCTTTCGCGTCCGGCCCGCCCGGGCGTGTGAGGGTGATGCGTGAGAGCGAGAGCCTGCGGCCCTCGTCGCCTCGGAGCACGATCTGATTGATTCCCGGCAGGATGTCCGACTCGGCAATCGGAAGCGAACCTCGTCCTTCGGGGTCCAGCAGCACCCGGCCGAGCTCGGCTCCGTTCAGCACGATCTCCGCCACGTCGCCTGCTCGTCCCTCGAGCGCGAGCGCGTAGGGAGACCGCTCTGTCAGACTCACGTAGATCTCCGCGCCCCCGGGCGAGGTCTCGCGAAAAGTCCTTTCCCGCGCGCGGCGGGGGAAGGACCAGCCTCGGCCGAGAAAGAGGGCGTCGGTGTCGCCCATGCGGATGTCCACGTTGTTGAAACCGGCCCCCGAGCCCGCGAGATCGTAGACGGCCAGCGGCCGTCCGTGGACCAGCAAGTCCCGGACCGCCCCGGGCCAGGAAAATGGATAGCCGGTCCTCCGGTACAAGAGCTCGACACCGTCGGCGGCTGCCTGCTGAAACGACGCGGGGCCGTCGGGCGGAATCGCGCCCCCGAAGTAGACCCCCATCAAAAGAAAGTTCCAGAGGGCGAACGGGGCCAGGAACAGGGAGACGGCGGCGAGGGGACGCCGCTCGACGCGCGGAATGACCCATTCGATCGAGGCGGCGAGGCCGAGGGCGAAGAAAACGAGAGCGCCATCGAACCGCCTCGACCCGAAGGATGCCCCCGCCCACCAATCGAAGACGGAGGCGTTCACATAGAGCGCCACAAGGGTCGAGACGGCGAGCGCACCCCCGAGCGCGGGCGTTCTTCGGACGAACCTCGGAATCCCCGCGAGAGCGAGCCAGAGGACGGGCGCCCAGCTCAAAAGTCCATGCCGCGACGAGAACAGCACCTCTTCGATCCGAGGAGATCCCAGGTCGACATAGCCTCCTCCCTGCGGCACGAGGAGAAAGGTTCCGTAGAGGAGCTTCCAGTAGAGAAGCTGGGGTGAAACGACGAGAAGAAACCCGAGCCCGCCGAGAACGACCTCCCGCAGGCTGGGTCTTTCGCGCTTCGAGAGAACGAGCGCAAAGGCCGCGGGGACGAACACCACGTTCTGCCAGCGCACCAGCGCGACGAGGCCGGAAGCGGCTCCCGCCCAAAAGAAACCTCGCGCCCCTCGAATCCCCCGCTCCGCCAGCAAGAGCAAGCCGGAGACGCTCGCCATCGCGAAGGCGTGAGACATCGAGGGCTCGAAGACCATGTACCAGACGTGGAACGTCGCGAGCCACACGAGAAGCGCCGCCGGAAGAGCCGCGCTTTCCTCGAAATAGTTGCGCAAAAGCCGAAAGACGAAAACGACTCCGGCGAATCCCCCGATCGCGGTCGCGGTCGCGACGGCGGTGAAGTAGGGGTAGCCGAAGCCCGTGGGCCGATAGAGCCCGGCGAGGCCGAGCGCGTGCGCCAGGAGGTACGCGGGAAGCCACAACAAAGCGGGGCCGATGCTGTAGTTGTTGGGAAGCCTCTCCGTCGCGGTTCGCTGGAAGTAGCCGGGCTCCGCTCCGAGAACCCGGTACTCGTTCTCGAAGTCGAGATCGAAGTCGACCACCAGCGAGCGGAGCGGAGCGAAGTAGAAGATGCCGTCGCTCGCGACCCTCTGCGGCTGCAAGTACAGTGCCCCGAGAACGAGCGGAAACACGGCGAAGAGAACCGATTCCCCCCTCCGTCCACCGGAGCGGACGAGGCGAAAGAGAGCGGCCGAAGTCAGGGCCGAAAGAACCAGGACAGCGCCGCCCCAGTTCTCCCGAAGAAGCTCGGGAAGCTCGGGCCGAAGGCATCCAACGGCGATGAGCGCCGCGACAAAGAGCAGAGCCACAGCACGGGTCATACGGAGGTGGGTGCCCCGCCCAGCTCCTTTCGAAAGAGAAGGGCATCCTCTCGAGGCTGCGAGTAGTAGTCTCGCCTCGTCCCCGCATCGAGAAATCCAACCGCGCGATACAGGCTCTGTGCCGCCTCGTTCGAGCGGCGTACCTCGAGGAGGGCCGACGCAGCGCCCTGGACCCTTCCCTCTTCGAGCGCCCGCATCAGAAGACGGCGGCCGAGACCCTGCCTCCGATGCTCCGGGTGGACCGCGACGTTCTGGATATGGATGTGCTCGAAGACGATCCAGGCGACGCAGTATCCGGCGACCTGCGCCGGCACATCGGTCGTAAGCGCTACCTGCGACCAGCTCACGGGATTCGTCCCGAGCTCGCACTCGAAGCCGCTTTTCGACCAGGGGTTCTCGTAACTCTCGCGCTCGATGGCCGAGACCTGGTCGAGATGCGAAAGGTTCATGGTCACGAGCTCGTAGCGCGCCGCGCTCACCCGGACCTCGACTCCAGAGCCGGATTGCGCTTCGCCTCCGCGGAGCTGATGTAGAGGGGAGCGAGCGAGCCCAGAGGCGCGGCCTCGCCCGCCTCGAGCATCGCTTTTCCGAGGCGCGCGACCTCCTCGCCGAGGAAGAAGGACGGATCCGCGATGAAGGCGCCGGGGGCGTGAATCACCACCTCTTCTCGATGCCGAAGGAGCCCGGTTCCGGCGACGAGCGTCGGCGGCTCCGGAAGCGACGCGAGAAGTCTCGCAACACTCGCGCACGAGGGCTCGGCCTCGAGGTGAAGGACACCGTCGCGCGCGCGATAGGCGGCTCCATAGACCTCGCCTCGATAGGCCTCGATGAGAGTAACGATGAGCCCGTCCAGATACCGAAAACGGAAGGCGGTCGCCTCGAGAGCGGAGACGCCGGCGGCTGGCTTTCCCGTAGCGAACGAGAGTCCCTCGACGGCGGCGATACCGATACGGAGCCCGGTGAACGAGCCAGGGCCGACGGCCACGGCGAACCCGTCGATCTCTTCGAGCCCGGCCGGAAGGAGGCTTAACAGGTGGTCGATGGTCGGAAGGAGGTTCTCCGCGTGTCTTGGTCTCGCCTCGCGAATTCCAATGAGACCCTCGAGTGCTTCTCCAGAGACGATCGCGACACTTCCATGGGCACCGGTCGTGTCCACAGCGAGAACTCGCATCGATTGCGTCATCTTATTGGGGCACCGCGTCTGCCGGCAACTCCTCAACCGCAGGCGCGGTACAATGCGCGCGGTTTTAACCGCATGTCGACCACGACCGAGCGCGAAAGCGACAAGACCGGCACCCCCGCCATGCGGCAGTACCACGACATCAAGCGTCAGGTCCCGGACGCCATCCTCTTTTTTCGCATGGGCGACTTCTATGAGATGTTCTTCGACGACGCCCTCGCCGCCGCCCGCGCTCTCGAGATTACGCTCACGTCCCGCCAGAAGGACGCCGGCGGCGCCGCCATCCCCATGTGCGGGGTCCCCTATCACGCGGCCGATACCTACATCGGACGTTTGATCCGCCGCGGGTTCAAAGTCGCGGTCTGCGACCAGATGGAGGACGCGAAGCACGCGAAAGGAGTGGTGAAGCGGGATCTGGTTCGGATCGTCACGCCCTCGACCTATCTCCATCACGGCTATCTCGAAGCCAAAGAGCCCAGCTACCTCATGGCGGTGGCGCCGTCGAAAGCGAGCGTCGGGGTGTCGCTTGCGGACCTCTCGACCGGGGACTTCGTCACCCTTCAGATCTCCGGAGAGGACCGGTGGGAGCGGGTGGGGGAGACGGTTTCGACCTATCGCCCGCGGGAGATCCTCCATCCCGAGGGCCAGCCGCTTCCGGCTCTGGTCCTCGAGGCCCTCGGAGCCGGCGAGCGCCCTGTCGCGACCCCGCGCGAGTCCTTCCGCTTCGAGCACGAATCGGCGCGAAGCTTACTCCTCCGCCACTTCCGCATTCTCTCGCTCGAGAGCTTCGGGCTCGAAGACAAATCCCTTGCCGTCGCCGCGGCGGGCGCCGCCCTCCAGTATCTCGAAGAGACCCAGAAGGGAGAGCTCGACCACTTCACGACCATTCGGAGCCTCGAAGAGGCGGATACGCTGGTCCTCGACTCGGTCACCCAGCGCAACCTCGAGATCCTCCGATCCCAGAGCGAAGGGGGGCGCGAAGGAAGCCTCATCGCCGTCCTCGACCGGACAGCGACCTCGATGGGGGCGCGGACGCTTCGAAGCTGGCTCCTGCGGCCGCTCCTGCGGCTCGACGAAATCGGAGAGCGGCTCGACGCCGTCGAGGAGCTCGCGTTCGAAACGATCCTGAGGGGCAAGGCGCGCGACCAGCTGAAATCGGTCCTCGACCTCGAGCGGATCCTCTCCCGCATCACCCTCGAGACCGCGGGGCCCCGCGATTTCGTCGGTCTCTTGAGCTCCCTCTTCCGCGTTCCCGCCCTTCGCACCCTCACGACCGACGTTCGCGCCGGGCTTCTCTCTCGCCTGCGCTCCGAGCTCGACCCCCTCGAGGACGTCCGCTCCGACATCGAGGCGACCCTGGTCTCGGAGCCGCCCGCGACGTTGAAGGACGGAGGGGCTGTCCGCGAGGGCGTCTCGGCCGAGCTCGACGAGATTCGCGCCCTGCGCTCCCACGGAAGAGAGACTCTCGCGCGCATCGAGACCCGGGAGCGGGAGCGCACCGGGATCGGATCCCTCAAGGTCCGCTTCAACAAGATCTTCGGCTATTACATCGAGGTGACGAAGTCGAACCTCGAGGCCGTCCCGGAGGACTACATCCGCAAGCAGACTCTCGTGGGCTCGGAGAGATACGTGACGCCGGAGCTCAAGGAGTATGAGGAGAAGATTCTGAACGCGGAGGAGCGGATTCAGGTGCTGGAGCGCGAGATCTTTTCCGCCCTCAATCATCGGGTTCGGGGGGAGGCTCCCCGAATCCGCAAGACCGCCCAGGCGGTGGCCCAGCTCGACGTGCTTCTTTCGCTCGCCGAGGTGGCCGCGGCTTCCAACTACACCAAGCCGCGTCTCCACGACGGATTCTCTCTCGAGCTGAAGGACGCGCGCCACCCCGTCATCGAGGCGACGAGTGCTTCGCCCTTCGTGGGAAACGACCTCTCTCTGGATGAGAAGAGGTTCCTCATCATACTCACCGGGCCCAACATGGGCGGCAAGTCCACGTACCTCCGCCAGACGGCGCTCATCGTGCTCATGGCCCACATGGGATCGTTCGTTCCCGCGTCGGAAGCGAAGATCCCTCTCGTCGACCGCATCTTCACCCGGGTGGGCGCCTCCGACAACCTCTACCGCGGCCGCTCCACGTTCATGGTCGAGATGCAGGAGACGGCCCATATCCTCAATCACGCGACTCGAAAGAGCCTCATCCTCCTCGACGAGATCGGACGCGGGACGGCGACTTACGACGGGCTCTCGCTCGCCTGGTCGGTCGCGGAGCACATCGCGACCGAGCCGCTTCTCAAGTCGAAGACGATCTTCGCCACCCACTACCACGAGCTCACGGATCTCGCGGCGGAGCTTCCGGGTGTCGTCAACTGCCACGTTTCCGCGCGGGAATGGCACGACGACATCGTTTTCCTCCGGAAAGTCCTCGAAGGAGGATCGGATCGGAGCTATGGAATCCAGGTGGCCCGCCTCGCCGGGCTCCCTCCGGGTCTAATCCGTCGGGCCCAGGAGATCCTGGTGAACCTGGAAAAGAACGAGTTCGACGTCGAGGGCCGGCCTCGTCTCGCGGGAGAGAGCCCGGGAGCCCCGGGTGCCCGCCAGCTCTCACTCTTCGCCGACGCCGAAGACCGCGTCGTGGCGGAGCTCCAGCGGATCGACCCGGACAGGATGACGCCGCTCGAAGCGCTCCAGCTCTTGAGCGAGCTCAAGAAGAGACTGACCTAGACCGTTAATGGATTTGGATTTGAAATGGCATGAGCGCCAGAGGTGCGCCGCTGGCGGCGAGCCGGAGGAGAGGTGAGCGAGCGAGGATTTCCCTCGGATCGATTAGCGCCAGCCCCGGCTTGGAGCTCGCGGCGAAATTCGAGAGCAGGTATTCGAGGAGCGGTGTTTTTTTCGGAAATATCTGGAGCTCCACCTTGGCGTCGGCGGCGAAGCCCGCCTTCTCCTTGGCGATCTCG
>CAZKNR010000224.1:0-32682 GCA_964553925.1 uncultured Acidobacteriota bacterium | reverse complement strand
ACCGAACAAAAGGGGTATGGCGCGGAGGAGCCTACCGGCGACGTAGGACATGCGACTTCAGGGACTTTTGTCCGGAGCCTCGAGCTCCCACTCGTGGACGTTCCAGAAGAGACCGGCATTCGTTGGGTTGGGTTTCACGTTGCGGAGCGCCGCGGGGAAGGCGCTCACCAGGGTCCGGTTATAGAGCGGAATCTCGGGAACCTCGCGGGCGAGGATCTCCTGCGCCCGGAAAGTTCTCCTACAATATTATCCGGGACAAGGTTCACATCAGAGACTTCCAGGCCACGCTCCTGCACCTGTTCGGCATCGACCACGAGCGGTTCACCTACGACCTCCAGGGCCTTCAGGCCAAGCTGACCGGGTCGAGCCCGCTCGCGTCGTCCACGAGATCCTGGCGTAGCGTTCCAGCAGGGGCCGCTCGGTTCTCGACCGGCTCCAGGACGGTGAAGTTCTTGCCTGGTGAGCTCCCAGCGGAGTAGAGACGCCGGAACCAAGCCTGCGGAATTGAACTCGTCCATGACAGAGCGGACTGGAGCTGTGGGCTCGAGGCAACGACCTCGGGGTAGTCCCGTTCCAGGGTCGTCTCGAGCTTCTGGAGCGCCCGAACCTCGGTTGGCGCTCCAGCATCCGCGACGAGCGATTCCGGCCTCCGACGCTGGCCCGACTCTGACCTGCGACTCTGATCTGGACTCATCCTGAGTGCAGACTCTTGAGGCGACGGCAGCTCCGACTCTGACCCGGAACGGGAGCCCGACCCGGTCATCCCGCTGTTGCTCACGGGACCACATCCCAATGGCCGCCCTTGTCGGGACCGATGCGCTTCAGGCGGCCTTCCTTCTTGAGTTTACCCAGCTGTTTCTCGACCGCGCGGGAGGTCAATCCCACGGCCTCGGCGATTTCGCGGGCGGAAACCGCCGGGTTCTGCCTCACGAGGTCCAGGATTTTCTCCGAACTTTTCTCCGAACTTTTCTCCGTACCTCCCTCCGGCCCTCCCCCGGCTTCAACCGGCGCAATGGGAGCGCGGAAGGTGACCACCATCCATCCCTGCCGCTCCTCGAACGAAGGCGGCAGGATTCCGTGGGCCTTGCACTCGGCGATCACGCGATTCGTGCCTCGCCCCCACACCTCCACCGCTCCGGTGCGGTGGAAGGCCTCGGCGATGAGCGGATTCCGCAGCTCGGAGGCATGCGGCCCGGAAAGCTGCTCCAGCGTCACGCCGGAGGGTAGCCGGCCGTAGCTGCGAATCTCAATCCTGTCGTCGAAGACGACTATGGCGACGTGCCCGCCGTAGTACGAGTAATCTCTGTGCATGACGGCGTTGAGCAGGATCTCTCGCAAAGCGTTCGGTGGGACCGGGAAGCGATCTTCCCGGAATATCTTGCCCTCGGGGAAACGCGCGCCGAGGGGCAGCGTTCGCTCCAGAAACGCCATGCCCTCGCGCACCATAGCAAAGGCGTTCATGTGCTCCTGCCGGTTGTCCACGATCCGACCCGTGATTTCCGTGCCGCGAAAGCGCCCCATCTTCAAAAGGCACTGGGGATAACCAGACAGGAATTCCTTCCCATACAGGACCTGGGCGGCCTGCGTCAGAACGCCATTCACGCGCACGCCGAGACGGTCCAGAACGTCTCCGATGTCCCGACTCGTCTCGGGAGAAATCCGGCTCTGCTGAATGGCCAGTTCGCGCGTCCGAAGAATCTCTTTGCGATCCAGCTCTTTGAGCGTAAGGCCCTCCGCCGGCAGATTCTCCCATCGGCGTTTGGCATGCCCGCGTTCAAGGAGCAGCTTTTCGTACGTCTCCTGCGACATCTTGCGGGTCGTGCTCCCGACGCGCTCGTAGGGACGCCCCTCAAAGGTGAACGGGATCGAGTCCGACGTCCCCTCGACGCGAAGGATGAGGACCTCACGTCCCTTGCCGAGCGGCAGGCGCTCGACCGGCACATTGACGGGCGGCTCGAACCTGTCCAGCGCCTGGGCGATCTCGCGGAGCGTCTTGTCCGAGACGTCCTGCCCCTCGGCCTTGCCATCCGGCCGAACGCCAAAGAGGACCGTGCCGCCGACGCCGTTGAGAAATGCGCAGAGCGTCTGCATAGCCTCCTTCATCTCGCCGGTCGAACCCTTGAACTCGATGGACTCCCCTTCGCCCTGAGCCAGGAGCGCCGATAGCTCTTGCGCGTTGATCGCCGTGCCTCGGTTCATGCAAGCCTCCACCGGAACGTGAACACCGGCTTGAGTGCGTGGCGCTGGCGCAGTCGCTTCTCAATCCGCCCGATCAGCTCGTCGCGTTGAGCATCGATGGCATCCTGCGCGTTGAAGAGCTCCCGGCGTTTCCGGTTGCGATCGGCCTCCAGCTGCGCGAGGACCGGGCCGCAGCCGTGATCGCGGACGGCGATCCTGAGAACGCGGAGGCGCGCGACGACGGGCCCGCGGAGGCGCGATCGTGCTCTCTGAGGGCACACGTGGGTCGAGAGCAGCCGAGAGCGGTTCACAGGCCGCCGCTTCGAAGAAGGGCCGTTAACAGCGAGAGCAAGGCTGCCGCTACGGTCACCTGGTGGCCGCCCTCTCCAAGTACGCACAGAACGCGTTCGCCATCCGCATCTGCTCGGGCGTTCGGCACTCCGGCTCGAACAGCTGGGGGTTGCCCACGAGGATGCACACGCATCGCGCCCGCGACGTCGCCACGTTCAGGCGGTGCCGGCTGAAGAGGAACTCCATGCCGTGCGGCGCCTCCTCGGGGCTCGAGGTCGCCATCGAGTAGATGACGACGGGCGCCTCCTGTCCCTGGAACTTGTCGACAGTTCCGACGTGCGCGCCGGGGATGCGCTCGGCGATCTCGGACACCTGCGCGTTGTACGGTGCGACGACGAGGATGTCGGCGAGCGTCACAGGCTTCGTCTCGCCGTGCCGATTCGTCCACGCGACGCCCGGCTTGATCAGATCGTTCACGATCTCGGCGACCCGCTCAGCTTCCTCTTCCGAAGCGTTCCGGTTCCCCTCATGCTCGACGGGGACATAGAAGAGGCCGGCTCCGGCGTGGCGTGTCGGGCCGGACACTGCTTGAGTGGCGAGACCGAGGTGTGGCCGCAGCTTGCCTTCGTAAAACAGGTCGGAGGTGTAGCCGCAGATCGACGGGTGGAGGCGCCAGGTCTCACCCAGAAAGAGCCCCCGCTCTTCGGGCATCGTGTCGTGGCCCTCGAGTAGGTACTCCAGAGCCGACAGTTCTGACCCTTCCGGATGACTCGCTTTCTGCGGTTGCTCGAGTTGTTGCGGATCGCCGAGAAGCACGAAGTTCTCCGCGGATTGAGCGCATGCGAGCACGTTTGCGAGGGACATCTGCCCCGCCTCGTCGACGACGAGGACGTCGACCGATCGAGCGAGTTCTTCTTTCGACCAGACCCACGCCGTCCCGCCAACAACGTCGTACTCCCGGTTCAGGATCTTCGTGACGGCCTTCCCGGAGTCCGTCTCCTCGTCGATCCCCGCACCCGGCTTCTTCGACTTGTCGCTCACTCGGTGCATGCAGCGCACGCGAACCTTGTCCTCGGCCGCTGCCCTGACTACCTCCCCCAAGAGGTTCCGGATCACCTTGTGGCTGACTGCCGTGACTCCCACCTTCTTCCCCGCGCGAACGAGGTCGACGATCATTCGCGCGCCGGTGAACGTCTTGCCCGCGCCTGGCGGTCCTTGGATGGCGAGGCCCCCACCATCCAGCGCGAGGACCACGCGGCGGGCGGAGGCGACGGTCGATTCACCAGGGCTTCGCAATGTCACCCCCGGAACAAGACGCGGGTTGTGCCGAAGCAAGAGATCGCGGGCAGCCCGGTGGTGTCCGGCGCCGTCGATCCCGTTGTCGCGCACGAACTCGCCAAGGCGCAGAAGCGCGTCCACCGCGTCTGGGTTGCTCACGTTGTCGTGCTTGAAGAGCACCGTCGGATGGTGCTCTGCACGGGCGACCCCCTTCCGCAGATCGATCGTTCGATGCTCGAGATCGATCGCCTCGACCTTGGCGACAGGCGAAGGCTTCTCGCAGCCCGGCTCGAATGCATCGTCTTGCTCGTCGAAGTCGGTGTCCTGCGGTGGGAATTGGTAGCGATCGACAACGACGCCGCGCTTCGTCGTCTCGAGGCGTCTTTCGAACCGAAGTCCCGCGATGCCCGCACGCTCGTCAAGCAGCTCGTCCTCGGCCATCTGATTGAGTCGGAAGAACTCCCACCAATCGACTTTGTCTTCGCGTCGATGCCACTCGAGGAGCTGCCCGAGGATCCACTGCGCCTCCTCGGTCCGGTTTCGCTCGACGGGGAGCTGCGTAGTCAGCGCCTCGGAGACGGCGCGAATGCGTGCGAGTCGCTCCCCGAGCTTCTCGTTCACCTTGGGGATCGGGGGCGCTGGTCGCGGGACGGGCTCGCCGCGACTCCGTTCCGCCTCCAGACGAAGCTTCTCGAGCCAATTGCGCAGCTCGAGGGCCGAAACACAGTCGTCACGGTTGTACAACCGAACCGCTTCGCGGATCTCGGTACTCAAGGAGGCCGAGTCCTTCCTCGCGATTGCGTACTCGACGGCGCGAAGATGCCGCGATGCCTGCCGAAGATCGATCTCGCGCGCGAGGCCGTAGAACGGCTCGAGCTTCTTGATGGAGTAGCTGTCGACGCCCGCGCGAAGGCCTTTGCGGACCACCGCGTAGAGGTCGACGAAGACTTCGGCACGCAAGAGCTGATCAAGCTCATCGGCGCGCGTTGCGTACCGTCCCATGAGCCGCTTCATCGCCGTCGGCTCGTATGGCGCGTAGTGGTAGACGTGCATCCCCGGATCCTGGAGGCGGCGCTCGACGATGAGGTCGATGAGACGTTCGAACGCGTGCTTCTCCTCAGTCGGGGAGAGCGCCCAGAGCGCCTCGTAGGTCAGGACGCCTCCGGCGTCCCGGAGGGCGTACCCGAAGAGGTATTCGAACCCACCGTTCTCGGCCTGCCGATCCCCTTCGAGATCGAGGAAGATGTCCAACGCTGACGGTAGTGGGAGCGCCGCAAGGCCGTGCTCCCCCTCGATGGGAAGAAGCTCATAAGTCGGCGTCCCGGTGGTGCGCGCCTGGAGCTGGAGACGCGCCTGCTCCCGGATCCGCTCGAACGCGGCGATGCTGCCACGACTCGGTTTGCGTGGGAGTGGGAGCGGCAGTTGAGCGAGCCCCGCGAGCGTCGTCACGTCCCAGCTCGCGAGCTCCTTCCGCTGCGCCTTCTGAATCCCCGCCACCAGCGAGACGTGATCGTCAGCCGTCCACCGCTTCTCGCAGACCGAATACCAGTTGCAGATGTCGCATTGGGAAACCGGCTCCGGGTACGGCACGGCTGCCTCGGCTGAGCCGGAGAGGGGCTTCTCGAGCTCTCCCTCAAAGTGCCGCCGGACGAGACGGAAGTACGCCCGGAATTCTTCGAAGCGGTAGCACTCGGGCTCGAACTTGTCGTCAGGAACGACGACACGCAGCAGCTCCGGCGAAGCCCCTTGAAGCTCAGCCAGCAGCTCGGCGTAGAGGCACAGCTGGATCAGCGTCGCGCCTCGGGTCTCTTTCGCGAGCTTCGTCTCGACCGGTTCGTACCGAAAGCTGCCAAAGTGACTCTCGCCTGCTACGCGAAGCAGAACGTCCGCCCATCCCGCCCATGCTCCGTGCTCGAGTCGCGCCTGGACGACAACGTCCGCGCCGCCGCGCATCGCGCTGAGAGTCTCGTCGAAAGCGGTCGGACTCCCCTTGTCGATCTCGACGATGCGCATTCCCGATCGCGCGAGGCTCTGGACGTACGCCCGCTCGTGCTCCAGACCGCGCTCCCGAAGAATCTCGAGCATCGGGTCGTCGAAGAACGGCCTCTTTGCGAGCTTGTGCGCCGCCAGCCGATCGAGCGCAGTAAGGTGGCGGCACGCGAGGAAGTTGGTCAGATCCGTCGCGAAGAAGAGTGGCTTGTTTCCCCGAAGGTGCATTCGCTCTCAATCGCTCCGAATGCCTACTCGACCAGCGCCTTGAAGACGGCATCGGGCGCGTCCTTGTAGAACTCGATCTTCACCTTCGTCCAGAGCTCGTCGGGAAGGTCGTTGAGCTGCCGGCGCGCGGCGACAGGCATCAGTAGCGTCTGCGCCTGCTTGTCGATGGCAAGCTCCGCGATCGTCACGGCGTTCGGGATCATCTCGATTGAGCCGCCAAGGTTCAGTGCTCCGACGACCACGGTGCCACCTCGCGTGTTGCGCCCGAGCAGGGATCCGGAGAGTGCAACCAACACCGGCAATCCGAGCCCAATGCCGCTCCTGTCAGCGTCCATCGACCGCATCTGGATCGAGAACTCGTGCTCGCGCGGATTGCGATCGCCGACGAGTTCCTTCGCGCGCGTGTAGAGGTTCTGCTCGCCGACCTTCACGCTCTCGCGGAACGCCGGCGGCGTCGGCTGGTTCAGCACCTTTACGCCCGCGCCCGGTCCACTCGCGACCTCGATCCGATAGAGCCCCGGTCCCCCTTCGACACCGCCCGGGCTTACCGCCCAGACCTGGCCCGGTGGCAGCGGGTCTCCTTCGATCGCTTCATCGCTGTGCAGCTCGGGAGTCGAGACGAACTGCTCCACGCCCTCGGGCCCGAGGATGTAGCTGAAGTGCGTGTTGCGAAACTCGCTCTTGAAGCAACGCTTCTGCTGCTCCTTCACGCGCCGTCGCGACTCGAGCGCCGCCCGCACGATCCACTCGAGGTCCTCGTCGGACACCGGCGCTTCGGGGTCGGGGAAGAGAAGCTTCGTCAGGCCGCTCACCGTCTTGTTCACTGCTTCGATGTCGCGGCCTGAAAGGGCTCCTCCTAGGTGAACTCTCCCCTGCATCACGGAGACGCGATTGCCCGACCGCAGCTTGCTCCAGCACTCGCTGAGGAAGTCGCTCACGAGCCCGAAGTGATCCGTGAAGTGGTCGTTCGGGTTCAGCTTCGGGAAGTCCCAGCCCGGCACGAACGCATGGATGCGATCCATGAAAGCCGTATCGTTGCGCATCTCAGGTGGGAGGGGGCTCAGGAGGTGCGCGATCCTCTGCTGCTGTTCAACGTCGACGTCGAAGTTGCCGATGATGACAATGCACCCGTCCGCGCGAATGTTCTCCTTGCCGCGGCTGAACTGCCCCGAGGCCATGTAGCCCTTCATGATGTTGACGCCGTCCTTCTGGTCGAAGGAGATGCCCGACACCTCGTCGAAACAGACGACGTCGTATTGGCAGACAAGGCCGCGCTGCCCGCTCGCGTTGTTCACGAACATCTTGGCGACGGTCGCCTTGCCGCCAGAGATCAGGTGGGCGTAGGGCGAGATCTGTTGAAAGAGATGGCTCTTGCCAGTGCCGCGAGGCCCGAGTTCCACGAGGTTGAAGTTGCGTTCGACGAACGGAATCATCCGTAGGAGCGCGACGCGCCGGGCACGGTCGGACAGAGCCGACGGCTCGAGGCCGATGGACCGAATGAGGAAGTCGATCCACTCCTGCGTGGTGAACGTCTTTCGTGCTCGCGCCAGCACGTCGAGCACATCCGACTTCGACATCTGGATGGGGCGGAGCGATTCGATCGCGAACGGTCGGCCACCTTGTTCCTGTGCCGTGATTCCATCGTACGTAACTGTGACCTCCGCGTAGAAGCCACCGGTCAGCATGCGTTCATTGTCCCGGACGAGCCGGTCGTCGATGCGAACATCGCGAAGCGCGAGGCTTGGAAGCTCAGCGAGAAAACAGTCGTTCTTCGCGTCGAGGCGTACCTTGACGATGTCGATCAGCTTGATGGATCCACCCTCTTTGGCGCGCGCCTTGAAGAGCTCCTCCTCGCCCGTTCGAATCGCGCGGTCGCGAAGCTGCTTCTCGACGATCTGGAGTCCTTCCGCGATCTCTTTCTCATCGACGCTCGCGCAGTAGCGACCGAGCAAGAACTCAACGACGTAGGTCGGGACCGGATACTGACGCGAGTACTTACGAACCAAATCCTTGCGAACCAGGTATCCGTCGAAGACCGCTGCTGCCAGCTGGTCGAGGGTATCGAGTGTCATGCTCATGTGGCTTCTCCGACGGTAGTTGACTTTCGATCGAGGACGTTGCCCGCGGCGTCGACGACGACGACGGTTGCGGCGGCTCCCTCGTGCGAGTCGTCGGCAACGGCAATGCTCGCTTCGCCGGCGGGGCCGACCTCCTTGGGGGATGCGGCGATGCTCGTCGTCGCCTGCTTCCAGTTGAGGCGCAGGTCGACGCGCACCGATGGATCGTTCGTCGTGACGCTCACGCGGCACCGCATTCCACGCCACGTGACGCTCGCGATCGTAGCCGCGGTGGACGCGCCGCCCCGCTCCACAACGAGCTCAGGGACAATGCACTCCTGCGGACTGACGCCTCCGTGGGCGTACTCGTTCTTGGCGGTGAAGCATGCGATGCCCGGCGGCGACGCGATGCGGACCTGGACGTTCCAATGCCAGCCGTGGATCGGCATGCTGGGCTTTGAGTCGCCCTTCACCGTGGCGCAGCGCGCCCACTTCGTCGCCGCGAGGTATGCGGGAAGATCGACCCGCGGCAGGCCACCGGGCAGGAGCAACCAGCCGTGGTCGGTCACCACGCGGACCCGAAGCCAGCCGCACTCGAGGAGCCCGGAGATCTGGTCGACCAGCGTTTCGATCTCTGTATCGAGATGAGCGGCAAGCTGGACTCCAATCTTATGGCCCAGCTCGTCGAGGCGGCCGGTCTCGACCCACGCGCCGGTGGTCCCCGTCTTGGGCGGACGTGTCTCGTCGCCAAGGATGTCCATCCCGCGCTTTGCCATCTCGTCCCGAAGTTTCTGCGCCGTAACGGACTGGCTCCCGCCCTTCAGCTGTGGGTTGAAGTCGACGACGTCGGCGCCTCCCTGGAGCAGGTCGTGAACGACAGTCGCGAAGGGCTTGGCCGTCGCCGTAACGGTAGGCAGCGGCGAGAGACGGTGACTCAGACGGGTGCGGAAGCCCTTCGCCTCGAGCCGTTCCTTCAGCATCCCGGCGACGTCGAAGCGCAAGCCATCGGCGAACAGGACACAGACGTCCTTCTCGATAGCGGTGCCGACCACCATGGCGCGCGCGGCGCTCTCGCCGGACGCGATGAGTCCCTGAAAGTGGCGGGCGGAGGCATCGAGCCATGGCTCGTACAGCGCCTTGACGACGACCTGGACGAGGGCCACGTCCGCCGGCGCGCGCACAGCGCTCAACGATTCGAGCGCCGCGCGATCACACTTCCACCCCTCCGAGGTGTACGAAGCGATGACCGCGTCGAGGTTTGCCCCGCCGAGCGTTGACTTGGAGAGCGAAGCCAGTCGCGAGACCGGCTCGAGCGCGTGAGCGAGAGGACTCTCGCCGAGCTGTGCCCAAACCCACTCGCGGCGTCGGCCGTGTTCCGCCTCCAGTGCCACGACCTTCTCGATAGCCTTGGCATGCGGGAGCCGGGCAATTCCATCCAGGTCCTTCCGGAGCTGTTGCTCGGCCTCGTCGTTCACGCGAGGCGAGCGCTCGGGATCGAAGCCGAGCTTGAGCTGGCCACGGACCTCTCGCAGCAGCTGCGACACGCCGGGATACAGCTTTGGCGCCTCGCGAAAGCGCTGCCAGATGCTGGCCCACTTGCCGCTGCCTTCGACGAGTGCGCTGGCGGCGTCTCCTGGCGACTTCTTGTCCGGGTCGAAGTGGAACTCGGATCGGCACACACTGCAGAACGAACGCCAGCGATTCTCGTCCTCCGAGGTGCGGAACGCATCCCCGGTGCCCATCCAACGAAGGAGGTCGCGCGTCGGGTCGCTCACGGCGAGACGATCGAAGTCGTCGGCGTCGAGCCGGTGCCCCCAGAGGCTCTCCAGCGGGGCCTCGGCCAGGAGCGGCAAAGCGCGGAGCACGGCCTCACGTGTCTTCGCGTCCTGCGCGACGTCGAGACCGAGGCCGTCCTCCGAGATGAGGAAGGCATCGACGGTCCAATCCCGACCGTTCCGCTGATGCCAGGGACGTCCGCGATACAGGAGCTCGACGAGCGGCTGGAGTTCGATCGGACACTCCGCGCCAGCGCGTAGCTGCTGCCGCGCCACGCCGGGAAGGTAGAGGATCGGCACCACACCCGCGGGCTGGCTCGCCTCGGGCAGAGTTCGATCCACGATGCAGCGGAGCCAGATCGCGGGCCCCGTGCGCTCGGCCGGGCTGTAGGACCCGAGTGTGAAGACCTGCAGCAGCACGGCGCGAAGGCGCGCGAGCAACGGCTTCCATTCGCTGTCGGCGTCGGTCCACAATACGACCACCGGTTCCGCGGTGCCCTCCGGCGTCCGTAGTGCTTCGTTGAACGATGTCTCTAGGGCCTCGAGCAGCCCCCTGGCGCGAGGAGGGGTGCTACGGCGCTTGCTGCTGCTGCTCACGATCGCCTCTCGTATCTTCGTGAGGTCCGCATCCTCAGGGTCTCAAGACACACTTGGTTGCGCCTCCCCGGCGCCAGGAGCGAGGTACTCCAACAGGTCGCCCCGCCGGAACGTCCCGGACAGTTGCAGCGCGCTCACTTCAGTGTTCGCCATCGGCCACCTGGGACGGATCGAGGCCGCCGGTTTGCGCGGCTTCTGCAGCGAAGATCGTAAGGAGGAGCTCGCTGTCGTCGATCAGCCGATACTCTGGCCGCTTGCCCGACAACGCCTCGCTGCTCTCCAGGACGATGCGGACCCCTTCGCCTCGCTTGTCCATCAGCGTGCGGCGCTCGGTCTCGAGCCAATCGAGCCCGGCGGGAACGGCGCACTTTGCGAGAAGGCTCGTCAGAGTCTCGTTCCTCGCCGATTGCCGATACGGCAGGCTCTCAACCGTCATCGTGTTCGGGATCGCGCCGGGTGAGTACAGTTCGAGGCGATCGGCATAGAGCTGAAGCCGGATCTTCGAACCGTGGATGGAATAGTCCCGGTGGGCGACCGTGTTCACGACGGCTTCGAAAACCGCCGTCATGTCGAATTGCGGCACGTCGTGGCGTCCCATCTCCTTCGTCGCCGCGATCGTCATGTTGCGGTGAACGAATCGACAGGCTTCGACGACTTGTTCATCGAGTGGACCGGCGATGTCCTTCGCGTCGAGCTGGTAGGCCTCGTGAGCGCCCCGAGGGGCAGCGGTCGTGCCCCGGTAGGCGACCGCTTGGATGAAAGCGTTTGGCAACCAGGCTCGTGGATCTCGAGTCGCCATCAGCACGCCGGCAACCGTTGGACGCCACGTCCGGTCATGGTCTTGACTGGCCATTCCGAGCTTCCGGAGCAGGTCTTCTCGCGAATCGCGTGTGCGAGAGGTCCGAAAGCGCTCCCAGAGCTCCGATGCGAGATCGTCGAGGGTCGCCCGTGGAACGATCTGCTCGTCGAAGCGGATGAGGCGCGCCTGGCTCCGCTGCTGAAACGAACGTGCGAGGTAGTCCGGGGGCATCACCCGCTTCGAGCTTCCGACCCGGTGGAAGTAACCCCCGGGACTCTGGTGAACGAAGAGACTTCGATCGACGTCGATCTTCAGTACCGCCCTGATGTCTCCCGTCGTCGACGGCAACGACAGCCGTTCGATGAACGGGGCGAGCGGGGGCTTGATCGAGTCGTTGCAGACCTCCCGCACGAGGCTCTCCACTGCGTCGAGTTTGTCGGCGGGGATGCCTACGATCTCGCGGGTCTGGTCAACGCCCAGGACGAGCACACCGCCCCGGCCGTTCGCGAAGGCGGCGAGCTCGTCGGCGAGCGAGTCTCGGGACGGGGCATGCACGCGATCTCCAGTGAAGCGAACGTCCTTCAGCTCGAGGGCGCTGTCTTCCCCGAGGCGGATCCTGTCGAGGAGTTCCTTCGGACTGTCAAACATCGCGACCTCCGTCGGCAAGACGACGGTACCGCCGCTCGAACGCAATCCGACCTCCCTCCATCACCCGGCACACCTCGTCCCGGACCTCCTTTTCCTGCAGACAGCCCCGTGTCGTGACCCTGCACTGGCCGCCCTTGAAGTCGAGCGCGTGCACCATTTCCGCGTCCCCGTTCACCACGATGTTCGGGTTGTGCGTCACGGTGATGACCTGACGGTTTCTCTTACTCTCCCGAAGCTGCTGGACGACGAGGTCGTAGATGAGATGGTTGTCAAGATCGTCCTCGGGTTGATCGAGCACGATCGGCTCGCTTCCATACGCCAGGAAGAACGCGAGCAATGCGGCGGCGCGCTGGCCCGGCGAGCCCTGCGTGATGGGCTGGAACTCCTTGCCATCGCCTTTGCGGCTGTACTCGACCCGAAGCCCGTCCGGCGGGGACCACGCAAGCAAATGATCGAGGAGCTCAGGGCGCTTCTGATGCTCTTTGCTCAGATAGTTCTTGAAGTGCCCGCCGAAGCTCGAAACCTCGCCGCGGCAGGCCTTCGTTAGCTGGTTCCGTACGACCTCAAGCCCGCCTTCGATCGCCGCGCACGATGCGCTGTCATCGTCTTCAGGTAGCTTCCTGTACAGATCCGCAACGAGACCACCGCTCGGGCGTTGCTCTCCATCCAGGACGAGGATGTCGCTATCAAATCGTTCGTCCGTCACGCCAAGGATCTCGCGAAACGACTGCTCGGCGGCTCGAGCGTCGCGCCCGTAGGGCTCTACGGCCATCCGGACGTGACGATTTGTTGCGAGCGTGCTGTTCAGGAAATCTCTTCGCTTGACGCTGAGCTCGCGGCGATTCTCGCCAAGCCTACGTAGCGACTCCCGCGCCTCCGCTTCGATCTCCTGGCGCCTGCCCTCGAGCGCGACAAGTTCCTGTTCGTCGGTTTCGAGTCGCTGCCGATCCTGGACGAGCTTTCCGTACTCGCTCGGATCCTGCACGCCCTGTTTCTGGAGTTCCGCAACGAGGGTCTCATACGCTTGCTTCGCCCCCGCCGCGCCATCACCGAGCGCTCCAGCAAGTGTCGCATCGCGGAACGCTTGCCTCGCTGCACGCAGGGCCACCGCGACCTCCTCCAACTCGACGGAGCTTTGGCGCACGGTCCGCGACAGGGAAGTCAGCGCAGCCGCAGCCGTCGCGTCAGTGCCATCCGCAGTCTGAAACAAGCCCTCGGGTGGATCCGCGATCGTCGCCCTCGCTGCGAGCCTCGAGATCTCCGCCACAATCTCCTCGACAGCGACGCTCTGGCTTTCGATCTCGCGAAGTTGGCGAGCTCGCTTCTGATGTTCCTTCAAAACCGAGGCGTGCTGCGTTTCCTCGAACTTGGTGAGTTTGTGTCTGACGTCGTCGAGTTGGCCACGCACTCGATCGCGGCCGGCAAGCTTCTGGCCGAACTCGCGCGCCTTCGAGCGTAGCGTGAGAAAACGGGCTTTCTCATCGGCCGCGCGAGCCGTCAACGCGGGCGCGCCGATCGCCTGGTCGATGATCTCCATCAACGCCTGCGAGTTTCGCCCGGCGAGCTCCAGAATCTGTCCCTGGCTGAAGATGCGCGCGGGAAGTCGCTCCCGCACTTCCTGGGAGCTCGCCCTGGCCCACGTACCGTCCGTTCGCGCCTCCTCGACGGCCACGGACTCGTCGGCCTTCCAGGTAGTGCGAAACCGCTTGCCCTCATGGAAATAAACGACGGAAACCTCGGACTGTTGCGTCAGGCCGCCCCCCCTCTCGCGGAACTTGGGGATGTCCATGAAGCGTTCGAAGGCGACGCGAGGCTCGCTCTTCTCATCCAGCCGCAGAACCTCGTCGCTCCGCGCGAGGGCAGCACGCGCGAAGTGGACGGCTGTCGATTTACCGGTCCCGCGCCCGCCGACGAGCGCGTTGAGCCACGGGCTGAAGGCGAACGTCTCCGGCGTTCCGCGGCCCATGAAACGCGCCTCTCGAACCTCGATCGACTCGATCCAGTTCTCGGGAGTCTTGTTCGGGTCAACGCCGACCGGGTGATCGTCCGATCGTCGTATCGAGAAGTCGTTGCCGTCCAGAAGAGCAAGCCGAAGTCCTTCGAGAGACGGCGAGCCCATCTTGATCCAGGTGAAATGTGAGCCCGGGTACCTCTTGCCCTCAACGCCGGCGAGGTGATGGGCATCCGAGCCGAGCACTCGAGCCCAGTTCAGCCGCTTCTGCTCGTAGAGCGGCGGCATAGGAGCGCTTGGATCGCAGACCTCCATCGCGAAGAGGTGCGTCGAGTCCAGCAGCGGCCCGAGCGTGTTTCCGCTCATGCAGAATTCCTTTGTGTCGACGCCGTTCGAGGTCACAGTCCGGCGCTCGAAGAGTCCATTGTGGCCGTCAACGTGCGCGACAATGGGGATGGCGCCAAGGCGCGCGATCTCCCCAATGACCTGGACCGACGACGAGCTCGCCGCGACGTCATTGGCTCCATTTTTCGCCGCACAGCCCACGGCCCCGAGCAGTTTCGCCACGTCGGTATTTTGTGCGGACGGAGCGAACACCGCGAGCACGTGGACGCCGCCATTCGCGGTGATCTCGACACCCGGGAACAAGTACAACGGCCTGAACTCAGGATGTGGTGTCGCCTGAAGCGCCGCGAGCGCCGTCCTCAGTCGATCGATCCACTCGCCGGAGTTGTGGTCGGTCACCGCGACGCAGTCGATCCCGGCGCGCATGAAGGACAGCAACCAGTCCTCCGGTGCGATCATCTTCAATTTCGCCTGCTCCGCACCCTTGCCAAAGTCTTCCGAGGCGGGTGTGTGCGTGTGGAAATCGAACTTCCACCATCGAGAGCCTGGGAACTGGAGCATCACGCCTCTCCTCGCTTCTTCGGTCGATCACGGGCGGCCAGCTTGACGGCGAGCGAGTAGTGCAGATCGTTCCACCGGTTGCCGTCGAACGCAGAGTCGCCAACGAAGTTCACTGTCTGGCCGTCCCAGCCCCAGAACCACGGGTAGTCGGTCTTGGTTCGGCTGGGCTCTTTACCGCGGTCCTTGTCCCATTTGATCTTGGGAGGCACCCGGAGAATGCAGGCGTTCTTCCCGCGAGCATTCAAGGGCTTCGCGGTCATGAAGGGGCGGATGTTGATCCGCACGCCGTCGTCCACGTCGGGGTCCCAGCCCACCGGTTGCTGGGGGATCGGCTTCCAGCGGACGAAGATGTCGTAGGGCGGCTCTCCCTCGAGGATCTTTTCCAGCTCGCGCTTGAGGTGCTCGGCGGTGGCGACGCGAGCGTCGGCGCCTTCGATGCCTGACTTCTGATCGGCGCGCTGTCGATCGATCCAGTCGCCCAGGTACGTGTAGACGAGCTTTTCCAGCGTGCGCCGGCCCTCACCGTTCGGCGCGGCAAGCCTGTGATAGTTTATGAGAACGCCGAAACCGTTCTTCAGTCCGTCCCAGATGTGCCAGACGAATGGGCGCTGCTCGAACATCTCGCAGTGCTGCGTGAAGAAGCTGTCGCGGAGCCAGCCCTCGAGCGTTGCCTGCGGTGATCCAACCCCAGCAAGCAGCTCGGTCATCAGGTCGGACGACCAAGACGAACCGGACGCTTGAGCGAGGAGTGAACGGAGGCGGTCGGCGGCGGGAGCCTCTCCGCGGAGCGCAGTCAAACACGTGATGCCATCGTCGTCGACCAGACTCTGGAGACCATCCTCCAGTACGGGCGCGGCGTCCGGGAAGTGGGAGCCAGTCTGTCGGGGCCAGCAATATCCCAGAAGCCGCGCCACAGCGACGTGGAGCGGAGAGGATGCCCCTCGCGGGTGTCCGGCAAATAGCCACTGAGTCGGGTTGTGCGAGGCGGGAGCAGGCAACCCATTGGGGTACTGTTCCTCCGAGACCTCGCGCCAGCGCTGAATGTCGAATGGAACCTTGGCGAGCGTCGCCGCCGTTACCTTGAGCGCTTGATCGATCTCGCGGATGTCCGCCGAGTATTCGTCGGAGGCGCAGTACGCGAGAATCCCGGGAATGAGTTCGGGGTCGCGGGGACACAGAATACCGACGTTGTCGTCAAACACCTCGCCTGCGTACAGGAATGCCCGCAGGCCACTCATCTTGTTCACGGCAACTCCACGCCTGCCCCAAACCTCCTGACCGTGGATTCGCGCGCCGTTCTCCTGAAGCAAACCGGGATGGTCGACCTTGACGAGCGAAACGAGACTGCGACCCGACCACGGATCGCCTTCGACGGGCGAGTCGAGCCACGGCGTCGTCGTGTCTGAGAGCGCCGCGAGCTCCCAGAAGAAGCGATGGTAGTGGGGACTGTCGCCCGTCGTGCTCCCCTTACCAGGGACCGCGTACTCGCTCAGCAGCCGTTGCTCCTGGTCGAGCGAACCAACGACGATACGAGCGTCGGGGTTCTTGAGCTGCGCGTTCTGATCAAGAAGGCGAACCTCCTGCGAGATGAGAGCTTGTGCCTTCTTTGACGGAGTCTCGGCGTCGCTCAGATCGAAGCCCGCGAACCGATGGTGCTCAGGCTTTCGAGCAGTAATCCCAAGCAGACTGACGTTGACCACTTCGCCCGAGATCGTCTCGAACGCTCCCGCTCCCAGACGAGCGGTGAAGGCCCACTCATGCTCGCGCAGAAGGCGCTTTCGCAGGTGTCGGTAGGTGCCAAGGAAGAGCATTTCGTTGATCGAGACGACAGCCGCTGTGCCCCCGGGAGCAGCGATACGGAGGCAACGGTCAACGAACGCACACGCGAGATTGCCCTTGGCATCATCATGGAATCGCTCGCAGTGGTCCTGCAGAGCCTCCGCCTGCTTGCCCCTCTTGAGGTACGGGACGTTCGTCGCGACAAGCGTGAATCGCTCGCTGAGGATCCCCGCCGCGCGTGCGACGCCCTGAGCGACGACCGCGAGTTCCTCGTCTTCAGAACGCTCAGACGCAAGGGCAGTCGAAAGTAGACCGCGGATTGCGCCGAACTCCGCCACGAACAGTTCCCCGCCTACCCTCGTCGGATCGATGAGAGAGCCAAGCACCGGAGCCTGGCGGAACATTTCGTAGAGTTGCCGCATTGCACCTGTCGCGCGTGGATTGTCGGCGCCCAGCGCGATCCACGCGATCTCGGACGCGTTGATCCCGAGGCCGGAGCAGGCAAGGTTCAGCGGCGGGAGCGGCCGATATCCTGCGAGTCGCCACGCACGGAGCGCGACGTTAAAGGCAGCGATCTGAGTGCATCGCGGGTCCAACTCGACCCCGAAAAGATTGACCGCAAGTACCGCGTCGACTGCCTGCGCGGTGTTCAGTCCCTCCTCGGCTTGGCGCAAGGCGACCAGAAGCGGAAGCGCGAACGAGACGAAGTGCCCACTCCCCATGCATGGGTCGAGCACCTTGATATTCGCTGCGGCCCTGGGCCAACCATCGAAGGTGCCGGCCGCAGGCGTCCAGGGCCCCTCGGATGAACGCGTGAACCGCAGGTACTCCCACGAGACACCTGGAAGCTTGCACGCACGCCTGAGATCTTCCTCGCTCGTCGCTGCAGCAGCGAGGTCAGGTTGGCTGGCGAGAATCTTCCCAGCCCACCAAGCACCGAGCGTGTTGTGCAGCAGGAAGAGGACCATGTAGTCCTCGGTGAATAGCTGCGTCACTGCGGCGAGTTCGTTCGCTCCGATCCGTGCTGCAACCTTGTTTACAGCGTCCTTCTGTTCGGACTGCCAGAACTGGTAGACCCAACCGAGGCTGTCGTCCGCGACGAACACGTCCGGCGGCTGGGCCTCGAGGAGCGCCTCCAGTTCCTGCCGCTTCTCTGGAGGCAGAGACACCTGGAGCACCGGATCGCCGGCACGAAAGATCTGCGGGAGCATCCGCTGGGCGAAGTCGCTTGCGAGCACGAGCCAGTCGACGCCGCGCTCGCGTGCCAACTCGCGGCACTCGTCGAGCGACAGAGCCATTCCGGAATCTGGCTCGACGAGCAGATCGTTCTCCGCGAGGAAGCGGGCGAAGAGCAGCCGATGCCAATGCTGGTAGGCGCACTCGCCCACGAGCCGATCGATCGGCTGGGTGCCCTTTCGCTCGTCGAGCTGATCCCCAAGCTGGCGCCCGTGCGCGCGAAGCCGATTCCGGAGCTTCCGCTGCTCGGGCGTGAGAACTCCCCACGGCTCATGATGATGGACAGCGAGCTGCTCGATCGACTGGCGCGCGCCAGCCTCGGCCACGCGGCGCGCTTCCTTGACCTTGTTCTCCAGCTGCTTGCGAAGATTGCGATCGAGTGACGTCACCGATTCCCCTCAGTTCACGAGCACCGGGCCATCTTTGATCGCGGCGAGAAGCGTCTTCTGCTGTCGATCGATCCACTGCTGAACGTCTTCATCGGTCGACAGCGTTGCCCTCTCGATCGAGAGCGGCCGGACCTTCGGTTCGAGGAGGCGTGCTGCCTGCTCAAGCGCACGCTGGACACGACCGGGAACGGTATCGACATCGGACAGGCGCGTAGAGAGCGACTTGGTATCGAGCGCAGCGAGAAGAGCGACATCTGACGACGCATCAACGGCGGCCGGCTGCGTGAGCCCAACAGTGATCATGATGCTCGCGCGAGCCTCCTCGCTGAGTCGCTGCCACAGCAGGCTCCCGCCGAGGACGGAAGTACCCGCGGCGTGCGCTTTCTCGTGGGCCGCGTGCGCGTCGAGCAGCGCCTTCCGGAGAGCATCCGCGATGCCACCGCGCAGAGGCGAGACAGGATCGGTCGCCTCGAGGAGGAGTCTGTGGCTCCGCACGGCTTCGACTTGCTCGAGGTGCTCTGCCGCGGCCCCAAGCCCTGTGGCGTGACGTGCGAGACGCTCGACGGTGTCCCAGACGGGTTTGCGCGCGTCGACGAGCGCCTTTGTTTTCGTCCACTCTCCAATCCGCTTCTCGAGGTCATCCGCCTTGTCGCGGACACCGGCCAGCTGCTCGTTGCCGACGCGAGCGCGGATGTCCTCGATGTCGATCGTAGATGGAGCGAGTGGCAGGGGCGCATCGCCGCCACTGGCGCGCGCCAGGGTCACGAGCTTGTCGAGGAACTCGGGCCCTTTGGATAACTCCTCCCCAGCCTTGCAGCTCATGCCCAACGACTGGAAGAGCTTCCGGATCGTCAGCCGGTCGGTGACGCTCAACGTGATCCGCTCGACACGGAACTCGGCCTTCGAGATCTTGTTCTGGTCCATGTGCCCCAGAGCCAAGACGGCCCCGTTCAGCGTCGCCGAGACGTGCTGCGACCGGTGCAGCGCGATGAGCGCCGCATCGATAGCGTCCTGCGGCCAGCCGTATGGGCTCGCGCGCAGTGCTTTGCGAACGTCGCCGCCGATCTTTCCTGCCCCGATGGTCGCGAGCACCTGCTGGCACACTGGGTGCTGCTCTGTAGCGCCACCGTGGCCGACAGGCTGGAAGGGTTGGTCCGCTCCTTCCTTCGCGCGCTTGATGACGGTCTCCCACGCTGCGGAGTCGGCCTCCTTGAATCGGGGGAAGAGGCGCACGAGCGCCGAGTTCGCGGCATCGCGCACGCGCTCCTCGAGCGTGAGCTGGAGAAGCTCCGCGCCGCCACCCTGGAACACCTTGGCGTTGGCGACGACTTGTTTGATGAGCTCGTCGCGCTGCTTCACCGCGATGTCGCGTCGGCTTTCCATGCTCCGACGAGCCTCGCTCCCTTCGGCCGTCATCGGGACGCCCTTGGCATCCACGGTCTGCTGCGCGGCTTCGGCCTCCACGATCAGCTTCCGAAGCTCATCGGCGTTGGTAGGCTTTTCGATGAAAACGAAAACTGTCGGAGAGTCGGTCCCCGCTGCGCGCGCTGCGTCGACGAGCTCCTTGCTGCTTGCCGACCACTGATCACGAACCCACATCGGCACGCTCTCACCAGATCCCGGAGGAGGATTCTGGTCGCGCGACACCACAATCTGGCGCGCCTCTTTAGCGGCGCCCTGGACGATCTTCACCGAGCGGATCACTCGGTCTGCCTCAGCGTAGACAAGCTGGTCGCGGCGAATCTGGAGGTCCGCATCGTCATTCGCCAGGCGCGTCTGGCGGTTGCGGAACTCGCGGTCCCACTCCGAACCTTCCTTCGTCTGGAGGCGGTACTCGTCGCCGACCTTCATCAGCGTGCCGTTGGCGGCGAGCTTCTCGAGGACGGTCTCCACGGAGCTGCGCAGCTTGCCGTTGTCCGCGAGGAGGTCATCAACTAAGAGATCCGCAATGTGATCCTTCGAGGCGCGGACACCGATGTCTGCGCCGGCGTCTCGCGGCAGCTTGCTGATGAGAAAGACCACCCCGCAGATGCGACGCGCCAGCTTCCCTTCGTCGGAGCCGTCCTTCGAGAGGTTGATGATCCGGTCGTTGAGTTCCCGAAGGAGCACGCCGGTATTCACCATCAAGGTCGCTAGCGCTTCGAACAAGACGTCGCCGGGGACGACCACGCCGAGGTCGCGACTCGAGATGTCTTTCACTGCGTCGTGAATGATGTGCAGCTGGGAACGAAGCTGACTCTGCGTGCCGGCCGCATCGACGGCGCGAAAGCAGTGCTCCCAGAACCGACGCCGGGCCGGAAGCAGGGGGTAGTCGTCGACGATGACGTCGCGGTCCTGCGCGGTCTCGCCGATGCGAGTCCCGTGCAGCTGCCGGGAGACCTCGCCCCCATGCTTGTCGAGGAAGTCCCGAACGGGGCCGATCGAGGCAGGCCTCTTCTGCAGTAGAACCTTGCGGATGACGGCTTCCACGTCCTGGTCGGAGAGCTGGACGCGGATGGTGTAGCGGTCCGCCAGCTTCTGCAGCTTCGGCGTCGCGGTCAGCGCGCTCTGCCCGGATGCAACGACGATCACATGGCTGTCGAGTTGCTTGGAGAGTGCCTCGGTGACCTCGGTAACGAGCATCGCGCGGTCGTTCGAGTCGCCGATGTACTGCTGCACCTCGTCGAGCACCAGGATCGTGCAAGGGAAGCGACCATCGCGTCCAACGAACTTGAGCGCTCGCTTGGCCGAGGTGAGGAACTCCTCGGTTGTAACGTCGGTCGTTCTGGGCGCGAACTGGGCCATGAGCATGTTGTGGGCCTCGGATTCCGAGGCAGCAAAGTTCGCGTCACAGGAAATAACTGCGCGCGCTATGGGTCCGCTCACGTACAGGTTGTTTAGCTCGGAGCCCCACTGCTTCCCGGCTCCCTCCACGGAGGCCTTCACCTTGTCGAACCAGCCCTGGTCGTGAAGCCAGAGGCAGAACTGGGCCTGCGGGTACTGATCCGGGAGCCCGGCTCCGCGAAGAAGAACGCTGAGAATCGTGAGCCGAACATGGTCCGTGGTTCCGCTCGGGAGAGCGCCGGCGGCTGCGAGCAGGCCGCCAGCGCGCTTGCCGGCCGTGTCGAGCTCACGGAGCAGGCTCCGCAGGTCGTCAGGCGTCGACGGCACGAGGCTGCGCGCCGTCGACCCGTCCGGGAACTTCGTGTCCGCCCAAAGGTGACAGAGCATCTTGAGTAGGTGCGACTTGCCGCTCCCGAAGAAGCCGCTCACCCACGCAGCTTTCTGACTCGTCTGCGTGATGCTCGACAGGTACGAAGACAGGATCCGCTGGATTCCGTCGGCGTACTGCCCCTCGCAGACGAACGTCGACAGCTCTCCTCTCAGCTCTTCGAGGACCTTGTCGTTGGACTTGTCGGAAATACGGGCCTGTCCCTGGTTCACGAGCGGGTGAGTGGCCGGATCTCGCTGAAGGACGTCCTTGAGCTTCATGTCGTACTCCCTATGCCGTGGAGAGAGATGGGCACCGCCATATAGTTCCAGCCATCGCGAGCATCGAGCAGCCGGTAGTTGTTCTGTTCGTACTGCCCTGGGAAGAACACGACGAGACGACCCCTTACGTCGCCCTCGACGAGCTTCAGGACCTGCGAAACCCGCGCGAAGCCGAAGAGCGAAGCCGCGCCCAAGACAGCAACGACGGAATTCTCGCTTACGTCATCGCGCGCCAGCACCGCGCCGATGCGATCCGCAACGAACTGCGTGAACTCACCACGATCTGGATCGATCTTTGGAAGAAGGCGATCAGAATGCCGAAAGAACGCTTCGCGGTACTCGTCGGCCGCGAGCCAGGTCGCGAAGGAGGTCGTCAGATCGGCTTCGTGCCAGTCGTGCCCTGCGGCGCGGGTCCGCGTTTCGAACTCGCCCTTGCGCGCGCGAAGAACTCGTTCAAGCTCCTTGTCATAGACCACCATGATCACGCGCTGCGCCCCTACGACGGTGCGCTGCCACGGAGTGGCGATGTGTTGGCCGTACAGTTCAGCAAGGTCTTCGATTCGCGCCATGCGTTAAGTCCTCCCGATTCCTGTATCGAGGCGTTCGAGCCCGAACTCGATGACGTCACCCGCGCTGCGGAGGTCGATGAGGCCGACTCGCTTCGCCTCGAGCGCGAGCGCGCGCGCCGAGGACGCGCTGCAATCGAGCACCGCGCTCCACCCGCTCGTCAGCAGCTCCCCGCCACGGAAGCCTGCGAGATGGCCAAGGTAGAGAGCGAAGGTGATCGAAGTTGGCTGCGCCTGCACGCGCTGTCGAATCTTGAAGGTGCGCCCCTGCAGATGCCCGGTCTGCGTCCAGGAGCTGGAGACGTTGCGCACGACCTTGTCGAGCGTGTCGTCGTTCATGCGCTCGCCCACAACCACCTGAAGCGCTTCCCGCACCGCCGCTCGCTGCAGCTCGGCGCCGGGGGAAAGGGAGAGCACGGCCTGCGCGGACGCCATGAAGAGCGGGTCCCGCGCGAGCGCTGCGAGCATGGCGAGGAACTGTCGGCCCTGGTCGGCGACCGGCCAGAGCCGACGCAGCACCCGAAAGAGCGCGCAGGAGTGATCGAGGGCGTAGAGCTCACCGAGTCGCTGGTTCGAGATGCGACGGGTCGAGGCCGTTGGCTTCTGGAGGCAGTTGCCGTTGACGATCGCCTCCGCGTATTCCTGCCGGGTGGCGCGCTCCGAGGTCGCAGAGAGGACGGCCTCGAGCTCGCCGAACATGATCGTCCGGCTGGAGTGCGTCCCCTTGTTGCCAAAACGGAAGCCCGCCTTCGCCGCGCCCGGCGCCGGGCCGGTGGGCGAGAAGAACTGCAAGAGTTTTGCTTCCACAAGCGACATTGGAAATCCGCCGGCAAACTTGCCGGCTATTATCCTCTCAGACGTATGCGAGCTTGTCAAGACACTTACGTTCTTTCGCCGGCAAACTTGCCGGCTGATTATGGTGTGGCGCGCAAGTCGTTATATAACAACGAGTTTTTGTGTTATTGGGGGGTTGGCCTGACCCGCAGTCAGCGATTCGGGAGCCGGGGCGGAGATCGCCCCGGACGTGCCGTTGTTCGAGCCACGACCCGCCACGAGCTATGACGCGAAGCGTCGCTCGCTTAGCTTAGAGGGGCTGGACGCCGTCGATGGCCTCAAGCAACAGGCTCCTGAAGGTCAGGAGCGGGCAAGGTGAAGGGTCGAGAACGTGCGTGAGCCGCGCACGGGTGAAGCCCAACCGTCGCGCGACTTCGGCCCGGTCACGGACCGCACCCCCCGTCGATGGCCTGCTTGGATCTTGTGAGAGAGCACCAGCATGACCGCCACGCGGGCCGGGCGCCACGGGGCAGGGCGGGCCGCCGCGTTCGGCAGAAGGTGTCTCCGATCACGCGAGGGCTCGAGGCGCGCCGAGCGCCTTCGCCGCCTCCGTGAACGGGACTTCCTTCAACCGCAGAACTTCCCCGCGCGCGATCGGCGCCGGCTCCATCCAGGCGAACGCCGTCACCAAAAAGACGAAAACCGCGACCGTGGGCCCGAAAAGACCGCGGAGATCACGATGAGGACCGGGAGAACGGGAATGGAGAGCTGAAGATCGACGAGCCTCATCAAGGCGGCATCCACCAAACCGCGAAATACCCGGCGACGGATCCCAAACCGGCCCCGAGAAAGCTCGCGGGCGGCGTCCGCGAGACCGATGGCGAGAGAGAGCCTCGCTCCCACGAAGACCCGGGTCCCGAAGTCGCGCCCGATCTCGTCCGTCCCCATCCAGGGGAGGGCCCGGGGGGAGCTTTGATGGACAAAAGATCGATCTCGTCGTAGCGATAGGGAAAACAAAGGGCCACCAGGGCGGCGAGGAGCGTGGCGACGGCGAGGGCGATGAGGCCCCTCTTCACGCCGCCTCCTTCCGCAGGACGCGCAGGCGCGGGTCGAGCCACCCGTAGACCACGTCGGCTCCGAGGTTCGAAAGCACGACCGCGATCGATCCCACCATCAGGATTGCCATCAAGGCGGAGTAATCGCTGCGATAGACGGAATCGACGAGGAGGGTTCCCATCCCCGGCCACGCGAAGACGGTCTCGGTCACCACGGCGCCGCTGAAGGGAAGCGCGAAGTCGAGGGAGAGCACCGTCACCAGCGGGAAGAGCGCGTTCGGAAGCGAGTGGCACACCAAGAGCTGCGCCTGCGAGAGCCCTCGAGCCCGACCCGCGCGCACGAAGTCGCGCGAGAGCATCCCCGCGAGAGACGCGCGGATGTAGCGGATCCAGGATGGTGGCTCAGAATCGCTGTCTTCCGCAACCGCCATGGCCCCCGCCGAAAGAGCAAAGTCAACCCGCGCGAGCGTCTTCTCCGAGGCGGCGAGGCAGTAGTCCTGGAACTCGTGGTTGGGAGGTACGCGAAGACCTGCACCGCCCGGACGCGCACGGGCATCTTCGGGCGCTTGCCGTGCGCGGCGTCCAGATCGGAGAGCAGTGCGCGGTTCTTCGACTTGAGGGTCAGGTTCTCCTGGTAGAGGCGCATGACCTTCGGCGGGTTGCTGCCACGCGGAGCCTGCTTACGCGGTCCACGACCACGATGAGCACGTGGTAGATGAGCAACTCGACGCTCCGGAAGGCAAGCGAGAGCATGGGCGATCCTGAAGATTCTTGGCGATCAGGTACCACGGTGCTCCCGGCGCGGACCCGGTCGAGTCGAACGGGTTGAACAAGAGGAACTTGCGTGCGATATGACATCTGCACTAGCATCTGCCAGTCAAGGCACGCACGGATGAAGAACGCGCATCTACGTCGACTCCTGCGCGAGCTGCGCGAAAATCTCGGCCTCTCATCCCAGGAGCAACTCGCACACCGCCTCGGCGTGACCTGGTCGACCGTGAACCGATGGGAGAACGGCAAGGGAACCCCGTCTCCCCTCGCCCGGGAGAAGCTGCAAGCCGCCCTGACCGAGGCGGGCATGACGGATCGGATCGGGGAGCTGGACAGGTGATCGCGTGTCGTCTTCCATCGAGCCCGACCCTGCCGAGCATGGAGCAGACGATGCCACTCGAGCCGGCGGTCGTGCGTCTCGAGGATGACGGGGACGAGTTTCAGCTCTTCCACGGGCGGGTCAGGTACGGCGCGCCAACGCGGAAGTGGCGTGCGGCGGTCATGCGACGGATCCTCAGCGATCGTGCCGCCTTTCCGGGAGCAAGCGGAATCACGGATGCGACTGACGCGCGCGCCCTCATCGACGAGGTCACGACGAACGCATCCATCATCGCGCGCGCTCTGCACGCGTTGTACGGAACCCCCGACCTGGGCAACGTCAAGGATCCCGTTTCGGAGCTCATCTACATCGTTCTCTGCTGGCGTACGCGTATCCCAACGGCGCGGGCGATGCTCGATGAACTTCGATCCGCGTTTCCGCGCTGGGAGGACGTGGTCAGACCTGAGTCCAGGCGGCGGCTCGAGGAGATCCTGCGTCCGGGCGGATTCCTGACCAACAAGGCCACGACGCTCGTCAGCATTATTTCGAAGCTCATTGCCGATTTCGGTGCGGCCGACATGTCCCCCCTCCGTGAGCGCGACGACGCAGACGTTCTTGCGTACCTGACGTCGCTGCCCGGGCTTGACCTCAAGGGTGCCCAGTGCGTGATGCTGTATTCCCTCGGCCGCCGCGTCTTTCCGGTGGACGCACACACCATCACAGTCATCTCTCGCCTCGGCACACTCGTGCCTCTAGTCGGAGAGTTGGAGGGGCTCGAGCACCGCGTCGTGCAGCGACGCCTCAAAGACGCGGTGGCTCCACCGTTGCGGGGGCCTCTTCACGTAAACCTGGTCATGCACGGGCGTGAGGTCTGCAAAAGGCAACGCCCGGAGTGCGGACGGTGTGAGATCAGGAAGTTCTGCGGCTACTGGCGCACGCAACAGCAGGCCGCCCCGGCCAGATCATCGAAACCGGTGTTGGTGGACCTCTTCGCGGGGGCCGGTGGCTTGTCGACCGGCTTCCTGGCCCAGGGCTATCGCATCGCCCTCGCTGTCGACTCCGATCGGTCAGCCTGCCGCACTTTCGTGCTGAACCACCCGGAGGTGCCGGCCGATAAGGTCGTCTGCGCAGACGTCGATTCGTTGACCCGCAAGAGTCGTGAGCTCCGGCGGCTTGTCGGACGAGCGGTGAAGGTTGATGTGCTCGCCGCGGGACTGCCTTGCCAGGGTTTCTCGAAAGTCGGCTACCGGACGAAGCCGCACATCCTTTCTCGACCGACACTGACGAATGATCCCCGAAACAGGTTGTTCAAGGCGTTGCTCCGAGCGGTAGCGCAACTCACGCCGAATGCAGTGCTCGTCGAGAACGTTCCCGACATGCGTTCTGCTGGCGAAGGAAAGACGAACATCCTGCGGCGCCTGGAACACGGCTTGATCAGGCTGGGGTACTCGGTTCAGTCCTTCGGCCTCAACGCCGCTCGACTCGGTTTGCCGCAGGTCCGTCACCGACTTTTCGTGGTCGCAATGCGTGGCAGTTCCCCCGTCCCGGATGCACGCGAGTGGCTTCTCCAGCAGTACGGCATCCAGCAGCCACGCGATCTAACCAGTGCGCTGGAAGGACTGCCCCGCCTGAGAGCGGGAGAGGGAGCAATGCTGCAGGGCGTGGATTCGGGGGGTGGGAAGCAGCGCCTTCTCTTTCACCACGAGGCCAGGGCGCACAATCCCCTCGACCTGAAGCTCTTTTCGCTTCTTCGACCGGGAGAGAACTCCCTTGTCGCCCTCGAGCGCGGGGGGAAGTCCTTGATGCGCTATTCCACCGACAACTTCCACGACAAGTACTACCGGCTGAAGCCGAACGAACCTTGCCGGACCATCGTGTCGCACCTCCACAAGGACGCGAACGGCTTCATCCACCCGTACGATGATCGTGGCATCACGGCGCGGGAAGCCGGGAGAGTGCAAGGGTTCTCGGACGACTACATCTTCCTCGGCTCGCGCTGCGACCAGTTCATCCAGATCGGAAACGCGGTCCCGCCCCTGGTGGGCAGATGCTTCGCCGGTTTCTTCGATCATGCGAGAAAGACGCGCTCGGGAAAGCGTCGGCGAGGAAGACCCCGGTGAAACGCAAGAGTTCGCTTGTGCAGAAGGGCAGCGATACGTTGCGACCTCGCGCCCGGATCATTCGCGCCATCGGCGAGGACCTGATCAGCAACGAAACGATCGCGCTGGTCGAGCTGATCAAGAACTCATACGACGCCGATGCGCACAAGGTCTCGATCATGTTCGAATCCCCGCTCCTTGTCGGGCAAGGTGCGATCGTCGTGAAGGACGATGGTCACGGCATAACGCGAGAGGTTCTCAAGTCCGGCTGGCTCGAGCCCGCGACGATCTCCAAGAAGAATAACCACCGCTCTCCCGGCGGTCGTCGCGTGACAGGCGAAAAGGGGCTCGGCCGGTTTGCAGCTGCCAGACTCGCTGAAAAGATGCGCGTCGAATCGATCGCCTTGCAGCCTCATCGACGTGTGGTCGCTGACTTCGACTGGGGCGAATTCAGAAAGGACGAGCGGTTTCTGGACCAGGTCCGCTGCAATTGGGAGGAGCATCGCGTCGAGGCACAGGCAGCGGCAGGTACGACCGTGCGACTCGATGGCCTCCACGACGATTGGGACGAGGCATCGTTCCGTCGACTCCGCAGCCAGCTCGCCCGACTGGTCGCACGGCCCCGAAAGAAGGACCGTTTCGAGATCGACCTCAATCTCCCCGGTGCTTTCAAGGACCAATCGGGGCCGATCACGCCACCTGCCATCCTGGGCAAGCCCCACTACACGCTCTCCGGATCACTGTCGGCCGAGGGGCATCTCGTGGGCTCCATCGCGGTTGCCAGCAAGAGCACGGCCGTAGACGAGGTGGTCAAGCTCGAGGGTGGGCGGGCGCCCAGATGTGGTCCCTTCGAATTCGAGTTCAAGGCATGGGACAGGGATCCCGACGCATTGGAGGGTCTCGCCGGGGAACTCCGGTCGACCGTGCGAGACCTCCGGCGAGACCTCGACGATGCCTGTGGGGTCAGCATCTACCGCGACTCCTTTCGCGTCCTCCCATACGGCGGACCAGCGAACGACTGGCTTCGTCTGGACCTCAGACGCGTGCAGAACCCGACGATGCGCCTGAGCAACAACCAGATCGTCGGCGCCATCCACATCTCCGCTGACGGCAATCCTGACCTCCGCGACCAGACCAACCGTGAAGGACTCGTGGAGTCGCCGGCCGTCGATGACCTCCGTCATTGCGTGGTCGATCTCCTGACGCGCATCGAAAAAGCGAAGTACCAGAAGCGTCACGAAAAAGAGCGCAAGGAAGAACACCGGAGTGGGCTCGGGCTCTTCCGGGACCTCGACCTCAAGCCGGTGAAGGATTCGTTCCAGCAGAGATACCCGCAGGACAAGGAATTCCTCCAGTTCCTGACACAGCAGGAGCAGACTTTCCAATCATCGGTCAAGCAGGTTCAGCGCGTTATCGTTCGCTACCGCCGCCTTGCGACCCTGGGGCAACTGATCGACGTGGTGCTGCATGACGGCAGGACCCCGGTGGCGTCGATCTCGAACGAATGCGACCTCGCCCGGCGTGACCTGAGGAGCACGACCGACGCTGCGGCTGCCCGGGGCAAGCTTCTCGGACGACTCGATACCATCGGAAAGCAGACGGAGGTGTTGTCCTCCCTGTTCCGGCGCATCGCTCCGTTCGGCGGTAGGAAGCGGGGTCGGCCGTCGGAGCAGCCGATCGAGAAGCTGATCGCGGACGCATTCGCCATCTTTGCCCGTCCGATTGCCGAACTGAAGGTCAAGACGACACTGCCCACCAGTCAGACAGTCGTGACTGCCGATGCCACCGAGATGCAGCAGATCTTCGTGAACCTGCTGGATAATGCGCTGTTCTGGCTCGGAAAAGTACCTGCGGAGCGACGCGCAATCACGGTCGAGTGCAGCCATGTCGATGGCGGTGTCGAGATCCTGTTCTGCGACAGCGGTCCAGGCGTGCCAGACGACGTGCGCGACTACATCTTCGACCCGTACTACTCGACGAAACCCGATGGAGTGGGCCTCGGATTGACGATCGCCGGCGAAATCGCCACCGAGTACGATGGCTCCCTTGAGCTTGTCTCCCCCGGGCTCCTGTCCGGCGCGAACTTCCGTGTGATACTGCGAAGGCGCGTGTCTGCCGCTGAGGAGGATTGACATGGCACCTTCTCCGCGTCCGTGGAGTATCGCTTTCGTAGAAGACGACGACGACATGCGTCGTCAAGTGAAGGAGTATCTCGAGGGCGAGACATTCACGTTCGGGAAGGTCGAGGTCGCCGAAACGGGGAGCTTCGACGGTGCTCTCGCCCTGCTTCGCGAGCGCAAGATCGATCTGGTGATCCTGGACGTCTTCCGCGGTGGAACCGGGCGGGGTGACAAGGCCGGAATCAAGGTACTGGAGGACTGGCGGGCGACCGGTTTCGCGCCCGTGGTCCTTCACACGGCCCTCCCGGAGGGCCTCAACGAACACTGCAGCGCCTTCGTCCGTCTGGTGGCCAAGGAGGCCGGCAGTTTACCCAAGCTCGTCAACGAGATCGAGGAGCTCTTCGCGTTGAAGATCCCTCAGGTCCACCGCGCGATCTTCGATCACCTCGAGGCTTCGCTGCGCGACTACATGTGGGGCTTCGTGGTCACCAACTGGAAGGACATCGGCAGTCTCGTTGCCAGTCCGGACTTTGTTCGTCTGCTCGTTCACCGGCTGGCACTCCAGTTCGCTCGTGTTGGTGTTGGCGACATGGTTGAACAGCTGTACCCGGGAACCCCTGGCGCCGATCCCGATCCGGAGAAGGTCCATCCCGCCGAGTACTACATCAAGCCGCCGCTCGATACCGACCCGACGCTCGGCGATCTCCGCTTCATCAAGCGAAATGATCTCGAGGAACTCTTTGTTGTCGTGTGGCCGAGCTGCGACCTGGTCCATCGTGACGGGAAGTGCAAGGTCGATCGCGCACTTTGCGCACGTACACTTCCGATCTCCGAGTTCGAGGAGCACAAAAAGTGGGCGGAACAGGCGACGCCGAGCAAGAGCGAGACCGCGTCCCTCGTTGCGCTCATGTCCAACAGCCGAAAGGGGTCGCACCAAGCCGAGCGCTACCACTTCCTGCCGGCCGTTTGGGACATTCCGGCGGTGGTCATCGACTTCCAGCAGCTGGAGCACGTAGAGGTCGCCGAGCTTCGAGGAGCACGCTGCCTTGCCACCGTCGCGAGTCCGTTCGCCGAGTCCATTGGAGCGCGTTTCATCCGGTACCTTGGCCGTCTTGGAACACCCGACCTCGACACTGACTTGGCACTTGCGGCGATTCGCCCGCCGCCAAAGGCGTAGTCGCGCTACGACAACTACTCTCCTTCAAACGTGTCCTAATATTCCCAACCTCTCGGAGGGCCACCCTCGCCTCCTCCACCTTCTGCGTGGAGACGCCTCGGGCGGCGCAACCTGGAGGGGGTGAGCTTGAGCCTGATGCCAAGGGAGAACTTCTACTAGAGTACCTTCGTGTAGAAGTTCATCCACTTCTGTGGCGGGACTTCACCCTTCCACCACTCGATCAGAGTTCGGCTAGAGGACGAGTCCAAGTGTGTATAGTAGTGGCTGACGGTGCGCACAGGATGTTCGGCGACGAGATTCATTCGGACGCCCGAGGAACTCGAAATGGAAGCGTCCACTCCCAGCTCCCAGCGGGGTTTTCACAGTATGTTTGACCGCCTATCTGTTCAGCGCATCCCCCGTAAGTAAGCGCAGGACTCGCATGGTCGGATCGCTCCCAATCGTCCCTAAAGTCTCCTGCACTGGTACAGGCGCCGAAAGCGAGGTCGGCGATGAGGAGCGCCGCTAAGGCGCCTCCCGCCGCGGACCAGGCCGCGCCCACCCGCCGGAAGACGAGGAGGTAGAAGAGTGCGACGATCCGGAGGCTCGCAAGAAGCGTCGACGTCGGCCAGAAGCCGAGTGGATCGCTGCTTTGAGGGAGTCACGACGGCGCGGAAGAATATCCGCGACTCGAGGCGGAGCCCAAATGATTCAGGCGGATGGGGTCTCGCGCCGGCCGCGGAACGAAAGACCGTCTCCCACCAGGTTCACCGCGAGCACGATCCAGAAGATGAAGAGTCCAGGGAAGACCGCGAGCCAGGGCTCGGTCGCGAGCGAGGCCTGAGCCCCGTAGAGAAGGTTTCCGAGGCTCGGATCCGGAGGCTGCACTCCGAGTCCGAGAAAGCTCAAGACGGACTCCATCACGATCACCCGGCCGACGAGGATCGCCGCCGCCACGATGAGAGGCGCCGCGGCGTTCGGCAAAAGGTGACGCCCGATGACGCGCGGGCTCGAGGCGCCGAGTGCTTTCGCCGCCTCCGTGAACTCGAGCTCCTTCAACCGGAGCACTTCCCCGCGCGCGATCCGCGCCGGCTCCATCCAGGCGAACGCGGTCACCAAAAGGACGAGAACCGCGACCGTGGGCCGGAAGACGGCGGAGATTACGATGAGGACCGGAAGAACGGGAATGGAGAGCTGGAGATCGACGAGCCGCATCAAGGCGGCATCCACGAGACCCCCGAAATACCCGGCGATGGATCCCAGACCGGCCCCGAGAAGGCTCGCGGCGAGGGCGCCCGCGAGGCCGATGGCGAGAGAGAGCCTCGCTCCCACGAAGACCCGCGTCCCGAAGTCGCGCCCGATCTCGTCCGTCCCCATCCAGTGCGAGCGCCCGGGAGGATCTTTGATGGAAGAAAGATCGATCTCGTCGTAGCGATAGGGGGAGAGGAAAGGCACTAGGGCCGCGAGGAGGGTGGCGACGGCGAGCGCCGCGAGACCGCGCCTCACCCCGCCGCCTTCTGCACGATGCGCACCCGGGGGTCGAGCCATCCGTAAACGACGTCGGCCGCGAGGTTCGAGAGCACGACCGCGATCGATCCCACCATCAGGATTGCCATGAGAACCGAATAGTCGCGGCGGTAGACGGAGTCGACGAGGAGCGTCCCCATCCCCGGCCAGGCGAAGACGGTCTCGGTGACGACGGCGCCGCTGAAGAGAAGCGCGAAGTCGAGGGCGAGCACCGTCACCAGCGGGAAGAGCGCGTTCGGAAGCGAGTGGCGGACGAGGAGCCGCATCTCCGATAGCCCGCGGGCCCGACCCGCGCGCACGAACTCGCGCGAGAGGCTCGCCGCGAGCGACGCGCGGATGTAGCGGATCCAGGAGGCCGCGTAGAACGAAGCCAGCGTCGCCGCCGGAAGAACGAGGTGCGCGAGTCGCCCCTCCCCCGCGACACCCATGCGGCCGGCCGTCGGGAGTAAGCGGAGCTCGACGGCGAAAACGAGCTGGAGGACGAGCCCGAGCCAGAACGTCGGAAGCGAGATGCCGACGATGGAAGCGCCGGAGACGAGGGAGTCGAAGGCGCCTCCCGGGCGAAGCGCCGCCAGACTTCCGAGGACGAGGGCAGCGGCGAGAGCGAGCGCGAAGGCGGTTCCCATGAGCTCGAACGTTCCCCCGGCTCTCTCGAGGACCCGCTCCAGGACCGGCCGGCCGTCGACATAGCTGAAGCCCCAGTCGCCCGTCGCGAACGCCGAG
>CAZKNR010000223.1:0-4291 GCA_964553925.1 uncultured Acidobacteriota bacterium | reverse complement strand
GCCCTCGGGAAAGCTCGTGAACGACTCCGTATCCAGGAACCGGAGGGAGCCGAAATCGAGCCGCGCCTCGTCCTTTGGAAAGAAGAGTTCGAGAAAATCCTTCAGGAACGCGTGCAGGAACTCCTTGAAGATCTGGTCGTGGCCCATCGTCTCGTCCTCCCTCGAAGGAACAAGACGAGAAATCGAGGCACGAACCTCCCTCGATGGCAGCGGTTCTATCGAGTTCGATGCGTGTGCTCGACTGTCGAGCCGCAGAAGTCCCATATGTGCAAGCGAGCTGGCCCCTCTGTGCTTACGAGCACCCGGTCCAGCTGTTTGGGGGTCTCAATCGCGTGTACTCGCGACACGGTCTTCTCTGAAGCGGACTGAACCTGGTTCTGAGTTGCCGCAGGAGCGTGTCCCGGGAGCCTTCAAGCAGGCCTTCCCTGCGGCTCCTCGAGCTTCTCGGCGCATCGTCTTCACGTCCCGGTCCTCTCCCGCGACAGCTCCCGTCTGAGCTTCTTCGCGCGGCCCTCTTAAGCACGACGTAGGCAGACTCCTCAGTCTCCGAGGTCCATGTCTAACGAGCGATCTCGCGGCGAGCGCACTCTCGAGGTGGCGGTCGCCTTCTTGGGGACTCGACAACCTACCTCCGATGGCGCAATTGAAGGGCTACTTCTCAGCTTCGGCGAGGGCTTTCTCGATCTCCGTCTTGAAGGCCGCGAACTGTTGGGCGCCGCGAATGAAGCTGATCCCCTTGACCTTGCTTGGATCGGCGGGATCGGTGCGACCGAGGACGAAGCTAGGGGTCCCAGTCGCCCCCGCCTTCTGTGCTTGCGCCATATCCTTCCGCACCGCTTCGGCGTGTTTCTCCGAGGCCATACAAGACTCGAAGGCGACGACGTCGAGACCGAGCGCCTCCGCGTGTCCCTTCAGGGGCTCGATCGCGCGCTGGTTGTCGAAGAGCCGGTCGTGCATCTCCCAGAACTTCCCCTGATCCTCGGCGCAGTGCGTCGCGACGGACGCCCGAAAGGCGTCTTTGTGCATCGGAAGGGGCATGTCCATCTTCACCAGACGAAGCTGTCCGGACTCTACGAATTCTTTTTCGATCTGCGTGGACGTCTCACGGACGTGCCTGGAGCAGAACGGTCACTGATAGTCGGTGAACTCGACGAGGGTGAGCTTCGCCGTCGCCTCGCCCCGAAACGGATTGGTGCCGACATCCAGAACGAGGTTTCGGACATCGGGTGCGGGGGGTGCGGCGGGCGCTGCCGCGCGCGCGGCAGAAGCCTGCAGCAACTTCTTGATGTCCGCGAGCTCCTTCTTGATCTCGTCCTGACCTTTCTTCAGCTCCTCGATCTGCTGGCGCAGGGAAGCTTCTTCCTCCTGCTGCGCCAAGGCGGCGCTTCCTAAAAACAGCGTCAAGACGAGGATGCCGGTGCATTTCCTCAAATTGAATCGGCGCATTACAAGATTTCCTCCGCTGAGCTCGTGGGGAGTTTCAACATACTCGACGCCCGCCCGAGGGTCAAGCCGCTTCGCGAAGCGCGCCAGGATGCGGCCTCCTCCACCCCCGCACGGCCAGGGAGATTCGAGTGAGAGGTTCCTCGGCACGTTTTCGCCGCATCGATCCTTGGTTTGTTCTCCCCTCGCTTGGGCCTCGATCGACGAGGCGAACGTGCCCGCGCTTCGGGCGCTCTTCCTCAATAGGCATCCGGGCGTCGAACTACCTCAGTCACCTCCACCCTGTGGAAGGCATGCTGGGACCTCCTGGAGCGGCGGGGGATCGCGGCCGACCTCGTCGTGCGCGATACGCTTCCGGCCGACTTCTGGCTCATCGACGGAGCCGAGGTGGCAAACAGCTGATGCCCCGAAGCAAGCTCGGCAATAGGAGCTGGAGCGAAAGGTGGAGCCGCGCCATCGACACTGAAGCGGCTGGTTCGAGACATTAAGATTAAGTCCTCTTTCGCGTTGATCTCCCGCCCCCACGGGATTACCCTGGGACCAGCGACAGGAAAAGCGCTTGGGCAAAATCAAAGAAGAAAAGCTCACCCGGGCCAACGTCGACGAAAACGTCCCCGAAGAGTGGGCGCGCTACCGGGAACAGCTCCTCGACCGGGCCGAAGGACGCATCAAGACGGCTGTGAAGGAGCTCCAGGAGTTCGGCATCATGGACGAGAACGGGCACGCCGTGAAAAAGGAGCTCCCGCCCGACATGAAGCCCGGCTCTAAGACCGACGTTTGACGATCGCCCGAGTGCATGCGGCGGCCTCTCACGAATCGTCGTGGGCGGCCGGCCGGGAAGCGGCAAGTCCACCGCTTTTCCCGTGAGTGATTTCGGTGTCGATCCCTTCAACATCGATGACCGCGCCGCCGAGCTCAACGGTGGCTCCTACCGGAACATCCCCCCGGAAATCCGAGCTCGAGCCAACCAGGAATACGAGGCCTTCATCGAAGAGCACATCCGCGACGGCCAAAGCTTGGCCGTCGAGACAACGCTCCGGAGCGACATCACCTTTCCGCCAGGCGGAGTCCGCTCGCGCCAACGGCTTCGCCTAGAGCTCACCTACGTTCGCCACCGACAACGTCGAGACCAACGTCGAGCCATCGTCATGAGGTCCGACCGCGGCGGCCACGCGGCCTCCCGAGAGACTCAGGGAAATCTACGCGGCGAGCCTCCGGAACTTCCCCCGGGCTATCCAGGAATTTGACCGGGTGGAGGCCTTCGACAACACCGCCCTCTCCGGACGGCGCCGGCTCGTCCCTCGTCGCCGAGCGCGGCCGCATCACCTACCTCGCTCGAAACCCTCCCTCCTGGCTCAAGGAGAGCTTCCGGGGCGAAGAGTACGCCATCACGAACCCAAAGCTCAGAGAGCCTGGAGAAAGGCCCGCCCCGGGCGAGCCAGACCCGCCTCACTTTCACGTTGCGCATGCTGGGCGTTATGCAAAATTCTGCCTTGATCCATAGAATTTGGCGTCGAACCGGGGCTTTCGAAGTTACGAGTTGACGGTCATTCGTAAACTCGTCGAGGAGAATCGAGATCTTCTCAATGGAGAGATGCCTGCGTTAGTGGCCAGCAGTGAAGCGGTCGCGACTGACGTGTCTTGTTCTCGGGATTCACTGACGGTCGTGCTAGACGACGGTCGAACCGTATCCGTTCCCTTGGTGTGGTTTCCTCGGCTTCTGAACGCTCCTGAGAAGCAGAGAAAAGAGTGGGAGTTTATTGGCGGCGGGATTGGTATCCATTGGGAACAGATCGACGAAGACATCTCTGTAGCAAGCCTGTTGAGCCCGAAGAAGTTCATGCGCCTGGCTAACAACGCGTTGCACCCGCCGCCCGTTTGGGCGCTAGCGCGCCTTCTGCGGGGTCCCTCCGCTCGCAAAAAGCGCTCGCGTCGGCGCGGGTGAACGCTTGGCCACTATGCCGCGAGTCAGCAGCGCCCTGCCACGTGATCGAACTGGTGAGCCCCACCCTATGAAACGGAAGCACTCGGTGCCTCCTATCGTTACAGCCCGCGCCGATCGTTACAGCCCGCGCCGACCTCGCCGCGCCACCCAAGCATCTCGGCTGGTGTTGACGCTGGGCAAGATCCGAGTCAACGTCTCGTGGTCCTCGACCGACCGGGTCGGCGCCCGGGCGACCGTGAGTACCCTCTCTCGAATCTCCTGGACGAGTTCGAGGGTCGAGACCGAGCTCTCAGTCCAAAAGGCCCATATCCGCAAGCGAGCTCGCGACGAGCACTCGGTCGAGGTAGAGATCGATTTGTTCGAGGGACTCAATCGCGCCCACTCGGGACACCGTTTCTTCGGGAAGCGGCCCGAACTTAGTAGTGAGTTGCCGCAACAGGGCGCCACGTTTGCCCTTGAGCAGCCCTTCTTGCTGCCCTTCCTGACGCCCTTCCTGACGCCCTTCTTGACGCCCTTCCTGACGCCCTTCCTGACGCCCCTTCTTCAAGCCTTCCTTGCGGCCCTCCTCCTTCATTTCCTCCGCCCACGTAAGTTGCATCTTTTTCACCTCCCGATACCGTTCTTGCGATAGCAGACCCTCGAACTCCTGCCGCTCGTCCCCCGCAAGCTTGAAGTACGTCCCGATGAGATTCAACAAAAGACGCTTGCGCGCATCGTCGAGCCCGCTCAGCGTCACCCGCTCCATCATCAAAAGCCGCAGGTTCAAGGGCTCTCGATCTCCCCGCCGGTTCATCAACGCCGCCAGCGCTGCTGCCACCGGGTTGCCTTTCTCAACATACTCCCGCGCTTCGAAGCGCGCCAGTGCCACGGTCGCGAACCGAAACCGTAGCTGCTCCCGCCCGA
>CAZKNR010000222.1:0-31661 GCA_964553925.1 uncultured Acidobacteriota bacterium | reverse complement strand
CGGCGAACGAGACCGGTGTACTCCGAGAAGAGTTGCACGAGCTGGTGCGACGGATAGCCGTGGGGGTTGAGAAAGATGTCGGGAAGCCAGGCGCTCCAGAGCTCGGGCCGCACCGCGGCCTCGGGGTAGAGAGGGAGAGGTTTGTCTTCGTCCGAAGTCACGTCCATGCCGAGCGACGCGAGGTAGCCCGCGTGCAGGATGAACTCCGGCGTGCGGGTGTAGAGGTCGTACGCGAGCTGGGCGCCGTCGGGGTTGGTCACGGGATGGATGACGACGTTCACCCGGTCGAGCTTCTTCCGCTCCTCGGGATCGGTAAGGAGCGACTCGGCGAGCTTCAGCACGTGGGAAGTCGAGGAGACCTCGTTCGCGTGCTGGCGCGCCGAATAAATGATGGTCGGCTTGAACGTCGTGGCTTTCTGGTGGGAGAAGTGAGAGGCCTCGATCGGCGACATCAGGTCCATCGCCCAGACGTCTTTTCCGAGGTAGCTCTCGCCGGCCTTGTAGACCGTCGCTTCGGCAAAGCGCGCCATCCGCGCGAGGATTCCGTAAGCTTCGGGAGGAGGTATCGGCCGATCCCACTGAACGAGCTGAACAGGGTCTCCCGCTTCGGCGAGGTAGCGGCTCACGTTGGGGAAGGGCAAAGGCGCTCCCTCCGCCCGGAGGATCGCGGACCGCTCCTGCCCCGCGCCTGGACGGTGCTCCCAGGACGCGACGACCGCGAGCTCCTCGAGCCCATGGAAGGCGAGAGCGTCCCGGTAGAGACCCCGGGTGCGGAGGTCGTTCAGGATCTCGGTCGTCGCGACCGCCTGCTCCGCCGAGAGGATCGAGTCGTCGACGTCTTCCTCCCGCTCGCGGCGAACCAGCTCCTCGCGCTCGTCTCGGTCGGTGTCCACCTTGATCCGCACTTCGAGCCTCTCGAGTCCGGGAGATCCAGCGCGCACCGTGGCCGCCATGGCCCTCGGCCGGTCCATCTCGATCTTGGGAACGTCGAGCCTCAGCTTCCCTCGCGCTCCGCTCGCTTCCACGTATTCGACGACCACCGCGGGGCGGCTCGTGGCGAAACCCGTGAAGCGGGTCCTCACCCTCCCCGGCTTTCCATCGCTCTTCGGGAGCATCACGGGAAGGACCCGTCCCGGGTAGGTGAGCTCCTCGCCCCGCGCGTTTCGGCCGAGGAGCCGGAAGAACATCAGCGTCGTGAAGTAGACATCCTCGTGAAGCGCGTCCATCGGAGAGACGATCTCCTGCTCGATCCCCAAAATCTCGTGCGGCTCGGAGAGCTCCACTTCGACCTCGAGCTCGCCGAAGTAGGGCGCGTCTTTGGCGGCTCCCCGGGGCTCTCCCTCGTGAAGCGACATCACGTGATCGTAGATTCGGGAGAGGGTCTCTCCCTGAAAGCGATCCCAGAATCTCTCCGCGTCCGTCGCAATGCGCTGGTCGAGCAGGACCTCGCCGCCTTTGAGAGCGCGCACCCAGCCGGTGGTCACGTTCACCATCTCGTAGTCGCGAAAGCGATCGATGTAGGGCCGCAGCACCATGCGAGGAGAGAACGACTGCCGCAAAACCTCGGTGCCGCCCGACGTCGCCACCGCCTCGTAGGCGGGCGCGTCGGGAGGAGCCATCTCGAAACGCACTCGTTCCCGTGGGATCCCGAGGTCGCGCGCCAGGATCTCGTCGATGGGGAACGCCTCGTGAAGCCACCGGACCTCCGTTCCCATCGCCTGATGGGGCCACTCCACGGGCGGGAGGTAGCGCGCGAACCGGATCACGAGCTCGTCGACGGAGCGCCCCTCGAGAGCGGGCCGGACGACCTCGTCGAGCCAGCTATATCCCTGCTTGAACGCCGAGAGCACCCGCACCACGGGGCTCCGGACACCTTTCCGCGCGAGCTCTTCGCGGGCCGCTTCTTCGATGCGACGGCGAATCTCTCTCGGCTCCGAGAGACGGACCTCGATCTCGATCGGCTGCCGGCCTCCCGCCCGGGGAAGAATCCTCGAGCGGAAGAGCCGCCAGAAATCGTCGACTTCGGAGGGAATCTCGACCTGGTCCTCGAACAGGGTCGAGGCGCGTTGGACGTCGCGGTCGTCGACCACGACGTCGAGGACCTCGGCCCCGAGGGAGAGGGCGCGATCTCGAACGCTCGCTTCGAACCCCGGGTCGGGCTTTTCGACCGAGACGAGAACGTTCACGCTCCTGAGCTCTTTTCCTTCGAGCCCGGCGAGAAGACGATCGAGCTTGTAGATCGCGATCGCGGCCTGACCCGCCGGGGAGCGGCCGGAGAAGAACTTCCAGAGGTCCCGTTCGACGTCGTCGAGCGTCGTTCGATCCTTTCCGCGCTCCCAGACGTGGGGGAACCTCACCGCCACTTGATTGAGAGCCCGCGCGACTCCGGCTTCGTCGCCGCCTTCGATCGCGAGCGCGGGCTTCTCCCCGAAGGCCCGGGGAATCACGCGGATCGAGCCCACCCCCGGCCCCAACTCGGCCTTCGAAAGAGCGAGCGGATGCTCCCCGATGAGGACCAGGGTGGGCTCGTCTTCGGGGGCCTCGATCTCGGACGGGAGCTTCGCTATCGGGATCGAGATTCCCGTGGCCTCCAGCCCCAGACGGGCGGCGAGCTCGACGGTTCCCCTATGGCTTCCGCCGGGACTGAGGACGGCGTCGAACCGATCGGCGATGAGGTTCTGGTCGGAGTCTCCCAGAAGACCCTCGGGCGTGTAGAGATTCGAGAGATCGAGATCGTGCTTTGGTCCCGCGCCGGGACGGGGCGGGTTCGGTCTCGCCGCGGCCGCGGCCGGTCCCGCCGATGCTTCGATCTCGACCGAGCGGCTCCCGGCGACGAGCCTGGCGGTCACGATTTCGACGTGGTCGTACGATAGAGCCCCGGGAAGAAGGTTTCGCGCGCGGTCGAGCTCCTCTTGAGAGCTCAGCTCTACCTCGAGTTTCAGAAGCGATACTCCGTCGCGGGTAACCCGTATCTCCTCGGCCCGCGCCGAGCGCGGCGTGAAACCGAGGCGCGAGCTCACGTCGGCGAGAACGGTCTCGAGGGTCGGCCCCTCGGGATCCCAGAGATGCGGCAGCCGCCCGGCAAGCGCCGCGGCGGCGGCGCGCAGTCCTTCGTCGTCGGCGCCGCTGACGACGACACGGCCGGGCTCGACCGTCACACCGCCCTCGCCTGGCCGCAACGGTTCTCCCGCATGCCGAAACTCGATGACCGGTCCCGCGGCGTTCTCGTTGAGGGGAAGGTCCATCGCCATGGTCTCGAACCCGAGTCTCGCCGCCACGTCCGACGCCGCGGCGATGACGGCGGGAGAGGGCGCTTCCCCGAGAACGAACCGGGCATTCACGAAGTCCGTGAACCCGTCGCCGTTACGGTCCTCGAGGAGGAAGCCTTGCGAGAACAGATCTTCGAGCCCGCGGGGCTCCTGGGCGAGCGCGGCCGAAGCCGCCATCCACGGCATCCACGGCATCCACGAAACAAGCGAGAGTGCGAGAGGTCTCATGGGCGCGCATTATGAACTGCTATAGTTCCCAAATGAACTCGAGCGCGAGGGCGGCGGCGCTCTTCTTCGCCCTCGCTCTCGTCTCTTGCGGTCCAAAGCCCTCGCCCTGGCAGCCCGAGGACGCCCGGCGGACGAAAGAGGAGCTCCATCGGCTCGCGAAGGAGCGCGTCCTCGGCGGCAGCCTCGAGCGGGCCGACGGATGGATCTACGCTATCGACGTTTCGCTGTTGATGATCTTCTCGGCCCTCGAGGGGGATCTCGAGCTCTACCTCGCTCTCGAGCGTTTTGCCTCGAACCACCTGGTGCTCGACTCCGGCGACGATCCCTATACCCGGGGTTTCGTCGTCTGGAGGGTTAAAGAGGGTGTCCCCCCCGATGCCTCCGGCACGACCGAGGCCCTTCGCCTCGCCGAAGGCTTCTGGCGAGGAAGCCTCGCCTTCGACCGCCCGCAGGACCGCGAGCGCGCTCTCACGATTCTCGAAGGCTACGCGCGGCATCAGACGGAAGAGCAGGGGGTCTGGATGATCCGCAACTACTTCAACCTCGGCACCCGGAGTTTCGCCACCAATTCGTTCCTCGTGGACTACGCTCCCGACTTCGTCGCCGAGGCCGCGCAGGCGGCGGGCAACACCCAACTGCTGGAGATCGCGGAGAAGTCCTACGCTCTCATCGAGCGGGCTCAGTCGAAGTCCGGGCTTCTCTACGACATCATTCAGCCCGAGGTGAAAACGCTCCTCGACGACGAGCGGGTTTTCGTCTTCTCGCCGAACGACGCCATCCAGATCTCGAACGCCGCGACCGTCGCCGCCTGGTCGGTGAAAGGAAGACCCGGCGTCGCCCGCCGGGTCCTCGATTTCTGTTACGCGAGAATGCCGGAGCTCAAGGGGACGTACTACGGGCGCACGGGTGAGGTCGCCCGTGACAAAAGGCCCGGCATCGAGGCCTGGGCCTCTCTCGTGCGGCTCGCGATCGCCCTCGAGCGCGACGATGCACTCGAGGCGTTCTATCCGTTCCTCGTCTCGAACGCGGGACGCGAGTGGCGGATCAGAGACGATGCCTGGCTGTACGTCGTGGCGGAGCTCCTCCTCGGGCTCCAGGCGGTGGCGCCTGCCCCCGTTGAAGTCCCGAAGAAGTCCCGATGAAGTCTATGCCCGCTTCACGGCGCCCACGATCGCGAGAAGCACCACCGCGCCCAGCGTCGCGATGATGAGCGCGCCCAGGAGACCCGAGGCGCCGAGGCCGATGGCTCCGGCGAGATAGCCGCCGATGATGGCGCCGATGACACCAACGACGAGATTGCCGACGAGGCCGAAGCCGCGCCCCTTCATGATCTGACCCGCAAGCCAGCCGGCGACGATTCCGACGATCGCGAACCACAGAACGTTCATTGTGCCTCCTTCAATCGACTCGGTTAAAAAGCGGCGGTGACGGTGGAAAGGTCGGTTAATAGCAAGCGAAAGGTCGAGCCCACGGCGTTCGTGAGCCCGTGTTTTTCCAGGAAGCTCTGAATCTCGCCGGTCGCCGCCTTCAAGAGCCCGAGCTCGCCCGAGGCATCCCGGCCGTCTTCGGCGGAGTTCTTGAGGTCGTCGGCCACGCTCGAAAGCCGGTCGACCGCGGACATCAGCGCCTTGCGATCTTCTTTTCCCACGTCGTTCACGTGCTCGAGCGCCGACTCCAGGCTCTTCTTGAACGCCTTGGCGCCATTCGAGAACTTCACGATCTCGCCCTGAATCTCCCGATCGTTCATCCGCCGAGAGACCCAGGTCTCGGGGCTGGCATTCCAGTCGACGCCGTACACCCGGGAGAGTCGCCCGAGCGTGCCCCGCAGCCGCGGCCATTCTTTTTCCGCGCCGAAAAGCGCGCCCCCGCCGGCCGAGCGCTTCTCGATCGAGCTCGCCTGCCGCAAGAACGAGAGCACCTCGTTTCCCGCCGCGTAGTCGTCCTTGAAGCGGTTGCGCATCGTTTCCGCGCTCTTCTTCAAATCCTTGAGGTACAAGTCGACCGAGACCTCCGAGGTCGCGGTTCGAATGGTGGATCTGCGGTACTGGGAGTCGACGGCGCCGGTGAAGCGTTCGACGTCCTTCTTCGCCTCCTCCATCAGGTTTTGCACACCCTCGTCGTTGAGCCGCCGACTCTGGGCCGAGGCCATCGCGGAAAAGGCGGCGATCGTGGAAAAACCGATGAGAAAAAAGATCGAAAACCGGTCGATCATGACCCCTCCCGTCCAGGGTCCCCGGGGACCCTTCCGACGGAGCGGCATTATAGGACGATCGCGGGCGAATTGCGTCGTAGATCTTGGCCCATGCTCTACCGCCGTAGTACCTTGGTGCTATAGATCCCAAGTTTCCCGGGGACGCTCCCTCCGCGCTATGCTGGAGCTCGATTCGATCGAATCGAAACAAGCGCGCCGAATTTAGGAGTGAGATGATGTTGTTACTCGAGAAGTGCATTCGTGCGGGTTCATTCGTCGGCATGGTTCTGGTACTCATGGCGCCATCCCGAAATGCTGCGGCCCAGATCTTCGGCTCCGATCCCGAAGGTCTCAAGCAGACGGACAAGCTCATCGCCAAAGCGGAGGGCACCGTGAAACAGGCGGTGTCCGCACGGGAGGAGATTCAGAAAACCCTCGATTCCTACAACGCTCTGTTCAAGAGCGACGTCAAGGAAGTGCGTGACGCCTACAAGTCGGTCGAGAAGGGAATCGAGCGCACGGAAAAACAGCGGGAAGCGGTCAAGTTGGCCATGGACGAGATGAAGACCGAGGCCGATGCCTACTTCGCAAGCTGGACCGAGAGCTTGCCGCAGATCGAAAGCCCCGACCTTCGCCAGCGCAGTGAGGGCCGGATGGCGGAGACCCGCGGGCAGTTCGACGGCGTCCTCGGGGCCGTCGGTGACGCTCGCGCGCAGTACGAGCCTTTCGTGAAGAACCTGAAGGACCAGTGGACGTACCTCGGCCACGACCTCAACGCGGAGGGACTCAAGAGCCTGAAGCCGGACGCCGACAAGCTGAACGCCCAGGCGGGCGAGTTGTTCAAGAAGATCGACGCTGGAATGAAGAAGGCGAACGACTACATCGCTTCCCTGAAGTCCTCCAGACCGACCTCCTAACGAGGACGAGCGGGCTCCGGCCTCCTTTCGGGGGGCCGGAGCGTTGCCCTGTTAGACTACGCCGGTGCCGGACGGAGCGAACGGGGTCGCGCGCTACTACGACGCGAACACGCGCGCATTTCTCGCCCGTGGCCAGGGAGGAGGCGAAGGCGCTCTCCACCGCGCGGTCTGGGGTGAGGGCGTTCTCAACCGCTCCTCGGCGTTTCACTTTGTCCACGAGCTCATCCTGAAAGAGATCGGGGCGCTGGCCGCCTCGCGGCCGAGAGTCCTGGACCTCGGCTGCGGCGTCGGCGCGAGCCTCCTCTATCTGCTCGGTCGGTGCGACGCCGAGGGGTTCGGCATCACGCTGAGCGGCGAGCAGTACGAGCTCGCCCGGAAACGCGGAAACGCCGGGTGGCTTCGCGGAGACTTCTGCAGCGATGCGCTCCCGCCCGCGATCGACCTCGCCTACGGTATCGAGTCCTTCGTGCACGCGCGCGACGCCCGGGGTTTTTTCGAGAACGTAGCCGCGTCGCTGCGCCCGGGCGGGCGGTTGGTTCTCGTGGATGATTTCCTGGCGAAAGACGCCACCGACCAGACGCCGATCCGCGAATTCGCCTGGGGTTGGCACGCGGCGTCGCTTCTTGCCCCTCGAGTCGTCGACCGGGTCGCAGCGGCGTCGGCGCTCGGTCTCGTCTGCGACCGGAACCTCACGCCTCATCTCGCCCTCGACCGTCCTCGCGATCGCGCGCTGGCTCTTTTCCTGCCGCTCCTCCGGTCGTTTCTTTCCGACAGTCCAAGGACCCGATCGCTCGTCGGCGGAAACGCTCTCCGGAAGTGCCTGAAACAGGGATTCATCGAGTATCGTTTCCGGGTGTGGGAAAAGAGAGTCCAGGGTTAACATAGACCTCGATGATCGCTCGGCTGTCCCTCGCTATCCTGGTCTTTTGCGCCCGCTCGGGCGGAGCGGAGCCGAGGCTCTACGAGATCGACCCCCAGCACCTCACGCTGGGGTTTCTGGTGGACCACGTCGGCTTCGCCAAAGTCTTCGGCAGGTTCCGTGAGGCGGAGGGGCGGTTCACGTTCGACGAAGCGACGGGCGAGATCTCGAACGTCCGGGTGGTGGTGAAGACCGCGAGCGTCGATACCACGGTCGAGCCCCGCGACCGCCATCTGAGGAGTGCGGACTTCTTGAACGCCGGGAAATTTCCCGAGATGGTCTTCGAATCGATGGGAACGACGAAGCTCGAAGACCGGAAGGGCGAGCTCCGAGGGGACCTCACGCTGGTCGGCGTCACCCGGTCGCTCGTGCTCTCGGTCGTTTGGAACAAGAGCGCGACCTCGCCTCTCCCGGGGAATCCGTACGTCGCGGGGATGTCGGCGCGAGGAAGCTTTCGCCGGAGCGAGTTCGGGATGAGCTACGGGGTCGCGGACGCTCTGGTGGGGGACGAGGTCGAGCTTCTGGTCGAGCTCGAAGCCCACCGGCGATGAAGCGCTTCGGGCTCGCCTTTTTCTTCATCGTTTACTGGAACGCGCTCTTTACCTTCGAGAACGTCCCGTCGACGCCGGCGATGCGGATCGTCCCGAAGCTTTCGGTCGAGATCCTCGTCCTGGTCCTCGTCCTCGCGGCGACGAAGGGGATGGGGTTCCGGCTTTCCCGGATCGCCCGGGCGAGTCTCGCTCTCCTCCTTCTGCTCTCGTCCCTCGTCCGCTACGTCGACGTGACCGCGTTCGGAGTCCTGGGACGCGAGTTCGATCTCTACGGGGACTTCCCGCACCTTCACCGCGTCTTCGCGATGTTTCTCGAGGTCATGACTCCGGCGCTCGGGTTCCTGGTGGTCTCGGTCCTTGTCCTCTCGGCGGCCCTCGCGTTCTCCCTCAACTGGGTCGGGCTCGGCGCCCTCGACCGAGCGCTCGAGATCGCCTCCTGGCGCCACGGTCTCGCGGCAACGTCCATCGCCGGCATCGGCGCTTTTTTCCTACCGCCTGGAAGAGCCTTCGCCGAACCGGTATCCTCGATCGCGGCGCGGCAGATCGGACACCTCAGGAACGGGGAGTCGGCGGCGCCCGGGCTCACCGACGTCGACTTCCCCGAGCAATCGCTCGATTCGAGTCTCTCGCGCCTCGGCGGCGCCAATGTGTTCTTGATCTTCGTCGAATCCTACGGGATCACGCTCTTCGAGGATGCCCACCACTTCAAGAACATCGAGCCCCGCTACCGCGAGCTCGAGTCGCGTCTCCGGAGAGCAGGCTATTTCTTCTCTTCGAGCCAGATTCAATCCCCCACGTTCGGCGGCGGGTCCTGGCGAGCGCACGCGACGTTTCTCTCCGGCTTCAACGCCGAATCCGAGCACCGCTATAACGCCCTCCTCGCGTCGAAGCAGAAGACCCTGGTCCACGTCCTGAAGGAGAAGGGGTATCGCGCCGTCGCCGCCGAGCCCGGAATCAAGTGGTACTGGCCGGACGGACTGTTCTACGGCTTCGACCGCATCTACGATTTCGAGGCCCTGGACTACCACGGCCCTCCGATGGGGTGGTGGAAGGTCCCCGACCAGTTCACCCTCTATCGCCTGTACCAGGAGGAGATCGTGAGGGCCGAGAAGCCGCTCTTCGTGAAAGCCTCCCTCATCATGACCCACATTCCGTACTATCCCGTCCCGACTTATGTCCCCGAATGGAGCCGGTTCGACGACGGGACGGCGTACGACGCCCCTCTGAAGTCAGTAGCCCACGACGCCTATCGCGACTTGATGGAGCTTTCGACCTGGTATCTGGCGGCGGTCGGCTACGAGCTCGACGTTCTCGAGGGCTTTCTCCTGAATTACGTTCCCGATGACTCCCTCGTCATCATCGTCGGAGATCACCAGCCGCCGAAGCTCGCGACCCACGACAACGACAGCTGGGCCGTTCCCATGCACGTATTCAGCAAGCGTGAAGACCTGGTGCGCGCCTTCGATTCGCTCGGCTTCGAGGAAGGTCTCGTGCCGCTCGAGGAGAGCTCACTCCATATGGCGGACTTCCTCGGGCGCTTCCTGGAGATCTACGACGGAGACGCGGCAGATTGAACGACCCGCTTCGCCGCGAGTGGGCGCTTCTCACGGGAGCGGGCCTCGCGGCGCTCTTGGCGGCGGCTTTCTTCCGTCCGTTGTCCATCCCCGCCTCGCTCCCGGTTTGGGCCTGGTGCTCGGTGCTTCTCTATCGGTTCCTTCCCGACAACCGGAGGGCAGGAGATCCGGCGCTCCTGCCGGAGCTCGGTGCTCCCACGCATATCACGATGTTTCGGGGCTTTCTGGTCGCGATGGCGGCGGGATTTGTGCCGGTAGCGGTTGTCGCGGCACCGGCCTACACCGCGGCCGCGATCCTGGACGGCGTCGATGGGCTCGTCGCGCGGCACTCGATGCGTGAGACGCTCCTCGGCTCGAAGCTCGATATGGAAGTGGACGCCGCCGGCATCCTGGTCGCGAGCTTCGGGGGGATTTTTCTCGGAAAGCTGCCGCTCTGGTATGCCGCTATCGGGCTCGCCCGTTATCTCTTCATCCTCGGGATCGCCAGAAGGAAACGCGCGGGAAAGCCCGTTCGAGATCTGGATTCCTCTTTCCTCCGGCGGGTACTCGCGGGCGGTCAGATGGGATTTCTCGCGGCCACGCTCTGGCCGGCGGTTCCCCAGGCGCTCTCGGCCGCCGCGGCCTATCCGTTCGGAGCCTCTACCCTCGTCATGTTTCTGCGAGACTGGCTCTTCGTATCTCAACGCCTTCGGTGAGCTCGAGAAGGCCGGCGAGGAATCCTTCGATGCTCGTCATCGAGTCTTTCCATCCAGGATGGTCCTCGAACGCGTCGTAGGCCGCGAGGCTCATCTGAGATAAGAGCGCCCGGTCCTCGAGGAGAGACTCGATTCGACGGGCGAGGATCCAGACGTCCCCCGGGGGGACCAGGAACCCCGTCGATTCGTGCCGGACGATCTCGTCGGTCGCGCCCGAGGCGGAAGCGATGACGGGAAGGCCGAAACCCATCGCCTCGAGGTAGACGATGCCGAAGCCCTCGTAGCTCGATGGCACCACGAGGAGCTGGGCGGCCCGGAACCGCTCCTCGAGGTGGGCTCCCGCGAGCGTCCCGTGAAAATGGACGCGGCCTCCGAGACCGAGCTCCCGCGCCTGTTGCCGGACGCTCGCGGCGTATCGCCGGTCGCTCGTTTCGCTTCCCACGACGTCGAGCCGGAACAGGCGACCCTCGAGATTATGAAGGGCCTTCAGCAGATAGTGCAGGCCCTTTCGAGGGATGAGGTTTCCGGCGAAGAGGATCCGGAGCTCACCCGGATCCAGGGCGCGGGCCGCGACCTCGGCCGGGGTGACGGCTCGCGAGAATCGATCTCCGCCCGGCGTCGCGACGACGTTTCTCGTCTTCTTACCCAGGAGGCTCTCGACCGTCTCCCGCGTGGTCTCGCTGTTGAAGACGAAAGCATCGACGGAGAGGAGGTGGCTTTTTTCGACCCGGCGGTAGAGATCGTTCTGCCACTCGGGTCTGTCCTCGCTCGAGCGCAGGTGGTGGACGATGCTGACGATGCTTGTTGGGCGCGTCGGGGGGACCGCGATGCGGCGGCGGAGGGCCCGATTGACGCGCACCAGCGACGGATGAGCGAGCTCGTCCTCGAGAAGGACGTCGAACGAGGGCTCTGTCAGGCGGCGGCGAAGTCCGGGGGAGAGGTTCTGCGCCAGGTTGAGCGCGTAGGAGCGGAGCGGAATCGAGACGACCTCGACCGAGTGTCCCGAGCTCCTCAGGTGGGAGACCAGGTTCTGGTCGTAGAGGTTTCCGCCGGAGACGACTTCGAGACTGCCGTAGACGACGAGACCGACGCGCACGCGCCGGTCATTGTATCAATCGCTCTATCCGCCGCGCGCGCCCTTGCTCCTCTGGTGCAGGTGAGCGGATTTGAGGGCGGTGGGGGCGTGCTCGGCCACGAGCTCGAGGAGCTGGTGGTCGACGGGGGTGAATCCGTTCTTGTGCGGAAGGAGCTGCCAGATGGCGATGATCCCGATGCTCTCCGTTTCGCTCCTGAGCGGGATTACCGCGAGGGGGACGTCGGGCGAACGTTCCCCCTCGCCCGTGGTCTCGAGGTAGAACGGCCTTCCCGCGGCCGCCACCCGTCCGAGGTGACCGTCGCCGAGAGCGACCGTCTCGGGACGCTTCACCGTCCCGCCTCCGGTCACGCGCCGCAGTATCTTCTGGCGAGGATCGAGAAGGTAAATGGCGAACTCCTTCCCGCCCACGAGCTCGACCATGATGTCGCGCACGATGCGCATGACCTCGGTGGCATCGAGCGAGGCGTGCAGCCGGTGCTTGGCCACGTAGAGATTGGAGATCGCCTCGTTCTGCTCCTGGAGCTGACCGCAGAGCTCGTTCAGCGAGCGGTTCTCGGTCTCGAGCTGCCTCAGGCGGTGCTCGAGCTCGATCACCTGGGCCATGATCTCGTTATCTAGGGAAGGGGTCCCGGAAGGCGCCTCAGCGCCGTTGCTTCTACTCTCGAGCTTCCCGAGACGCGAGTCCAGCTCGGTCCAACGCTGGTAGAGCGCCCGGATGTGATCGGAGACGCTCTTCGTGGTCTTGGTGGGCTGACTCATCCGCGGAGACCGGTCGCTCGGTTGGAAATGGCTCTTGAATCATTGTGAAGAACCGCGGGAGCGAGGTCAATCCCGTCGGATGGCCTCGATTGGATCGATCGAGGCCGCCCTGAGGGCGGGAACGACGGAGGCGGCGAGGGCCACCGCCGCGAGAAGACCAGACACGGCGGCGAGCACCGAGGGCTCGGCGGCCCCGACCCCGTAGAGGTGCTGCTCGAGAACCCCGCCGAGGAGAAGCGCTCCTCCGAAGCCCACGGCGAGTCCGAGGCCGATGATGACCGCCCCCTCCCGGAGCACCAGCTCGAAGGCGGACCGCGTGGTGCCGCCGAGCGCCATCCGGATTCCGATCTCGCGGGTTCTCTGGCTCACGAGATAGGCGAGAACGCCGTAGATACCGATGGCGGCCAGGAACAGGGCGACGATCCCAAAGCCCGCCGAGAGCAGGATCGAGGTCTTGCGGGCGACGAGGGACTGGTCGACTCTCTCTTCCATCGTGAGCACGTCGTATAGCGGAAGCTCGGGATCGATCGCGCGGATGATCTCGCGCGCTTCCGCGACGACGCTCTCGGGCGCCCGTTCGGTCCGGAGGGCGAACATCAGGAATCGCCACGGCGCCTGCCGATAGGGGAAGTAGTAGGCGCCGATCCGATCGTCGGTTTCGACGAGGCCGCGCTGGCGGATCGAGCCCACGACTCCGACGACGCGGTGCCAGGTTACGTTCCCACTCGGGCTCACGAAGTCTTCTGCGCTCTCGGCTTGGTACATCCTCTTGCCGACGGCGTCGGAGTCGGGCCAGAACTTCTTCGCCAGCATTTCGTCGACCAGGACCACGTTTCCCGCCGTCCCGTCGTCGCCTTCATCGAAGAGGCGGCCGCTGAGAAGAGGAATGCCCATCGTCTCGAAGTACCCAGGAGTCACCTCCGTCCGGGCGGGTGAGATGACGGACTCGCCGGGCGCCATCTGATAACCCTCGGCCATGATCACGCTGTCGTTGTAGCTCCCACCGAAGGGAATGACCGACGTCGCTCCCGCGGTCTCGACTCCGCCGATCGATCGAATGCCCGCTAGGGCGCGCTCGTGAAACGCGACCATGTCGGTCTCCTTGGCGTAGCGCGTCGCTGGAAGGCTCACCGACGCCGTCACCACGGATTGCGGGCGAAACCCCGGGTCGATCGCAATCACGCGGCGGAAGCTCGCGAGGAGAAGCCCCGCTCCGATGAGAAGGACGAGCGCGAACGAGACCTGGGCGACGACGAGCGTCTTCCGAAGGAGGGCGGCGCCTCTTCCGCCTGTCGAGGTGCGGCCCTCCTGGTGCACGATGTCGCTCAAGTTCATCCGGACCATTCGGACGACGGGAATGAGTGCCAGGAGCGCGCCCACGACGAGCGCCGCCGCGGCGGCGATCGCGAGAGAAACGAAATCGAGGCGGATCTCGGTTCCCCGCGGGAGCTCGTCGATTCCGAAGGAGCGCAAGCCGTGGATCAGAGCGAACCCGATGCCGATACCGACGGAGGCGCCCGCGAGCGTCAGGAGAAACATCTCGGTCACGAGCTGCCGGGCGATGCGAAGTCGGCCGGCCCCGATGGAGGTCCGGATGGCGAGCTCCTTGAGACGAGTCTGGGATCGAACGAGAACGAGGTTCGCGATGTTCACGATCGCAATGAGGAGGACGGCGGCGACTCCGCCCCAAAGGAGGTGGAGCGTGCCGCGAAGATCGCGCACCACATCGTCCTGTAGCGAGAGAGCGGTCGTGTGGAACCCGGCGTTGATCACGATGTCCCTTATCGCCGGAAAGCGCTCGAGGTTCACGGCGTTGAGAGCGTCGATCTGGGACTGAGCCTGCTCGAGGGTCGCGCCCGGCCCGAGGCGTCCTACCATCTCCCAGTTGTTGCTGTGCCTCGAGTCGTCGGACTTGTCCTCGTCGGTGAAGGCCGTGGGGATGAGGAGCCTCACTTCAGGGGATACAAACAAGAACGGCTCGGGAAGCACCCCAACGATTTCGTGGGGAGTGCCGTTTACCCGAATCTCTCGGCCGACGACGTCCTCGCTACCTCCATAGATCTCCTGCCACAGGGGGAAGGTCAGTATCGCCTTGGCCTCGTTTCCGATCTCGCCCTCCTCCTCGAGGAAGACCCGGCCCCGTGCCGACGCCGCTCGCAGGAGGTGGAGGAGCGAGGGAGTGGCCCGCATCGCCCGGACACGCCGCGTCGCGCCGGGCTCGCCGACCGTCAACCCCTGAAAACGGTATAGCGCGAGCTCCTCGAATGCGGGGACATCGCGCTTGCGGTCGAAATAGTCCGGCACGGCATTGTCGCTCCGGATCACTCCCGCGTTGGGGTAGCTGTTATGGATCGCCATCACCCGGTCGGAATCGGGGAAGGGAAGCGGTTTTTGGAGGACCGACCTCACGATGCTAAAGACCGCCAGGTTCGCGCCGAGTGCGACCGCGAGGGTGAGAACCGCGGTGACGGTGAAGCCCCTATCCCTCAGGAGAAGCTTGACCCCGAACTTCAGATCTTTCGCCCAGCTTTCCATGAAACGGGTAACGGAAAGCCCCGGAGAAAGGTTCCTGTTATAGAATGTCCGGCCTGTGCTCCCAGTAACCCTTCTCGCCGCCTCCGTCGTTCTGCTCTCGATCGACGGGCTGAAACCAGACTACGTCCTTACGGCGGACGCCCATGGACTGAAGGTCCCGAACCTGCGCCTTCTGGTTGCGGAAGGGGCTCACGCGACGGCGGTGACCGGCGTGTTTCCGACCGTCACCTACCCGAGTCATGCGACGATGCTGACGGGCGTCTCGCCCGCGCGGCACGGGATCTACTCGAACCACCCCTTCGACCCGCTGGCACGAAACCAGGACGGCTGGTACTGGTACGCCTCCGACTTGAGGGCAAAGACACTCTGGGAGGCCGCGGAGAGCGCGGGGCTCTCGACCGCGAGTGTCGACTGGCCCGTCAGCGTCGGAGCCGGCGTCTCCTTCAACATCGTGCAGTACTGGCGGGCGGGTAACGCCGAGGACCTCAAGGTCATCCGGGCGCTCTCGACGAAAGGACTTCTCGAGGAAGCGGAAGCGGGACTCGGCTCCTATCCGGAGGGGAACGACTACTCGATTGCGGCCGACCGGCGGAGGACGGCGTTCATCGAGTACGTACTGGAGAAGAAGCAACCGGCGTTCCTCACGGCCTACTTCTCGGGCCTCGACACCGTGGAGCACCAGAGCGGGCCCAATAGCCGAGAGACGTTCGAGGCGCTCGAGGTGCTGGACGAGCTCGTCGGGAGGCTCCGAGCGAAGGCCCGGGTGCTCTGTGTCGTCTCGGACCACGGCTTTCTTCCGTCCGATCGGGAGCTCCATCTCAACGCGGCGTTTCGCGAGGCGGGTCTCATCGACGTACATGCGTCCGGCGCCGTGACTGAATGGAAAGCCTTTGCCTGGGATCAGGGGGGATCCGCGATCGTCGTTCTCCATGAACCAGGCGACGAGTCGACTCGCGGTTCCGTCCGCGACCTGCTGCGAGGGCTTTCCGGGATCGGCGCGATCCTCGAAGGAGAAGAAGCGCGAGCGCTCGGAGGCTATCCGGAGGCGACCTTCCTCGTCGGGTACGCGAAGGGCTTTCGAGGCGGCGGTGCCCTCGCCGGTCCCGTTGTGCGTCCGGTAAAGACGGGAGGAACTCACGGATATCTTCCGACGGTTCCGGAGATGGACTCCGCTTTCTTTCTCGCGGGCGAAGGCGTTCCCCGCGGTCTGGACCTCGGCCGCATCGACATGCGGGACATAGCGCCGACACTCGCGAGCATCCTCGGGATCACGTTTGCGGGGACGGACGGCCGCGATCTTCTCGAAAGCCATGGCAAAAGCGATTCCTCGGTTCATCGGCGCTAGCGTCAAGCGGCGGGAAGATCCCGCGCTCGTGACCGGCGCCGGCAGGTACACGGCCGACATTCCTCTCGAGGGCGCGGCTTCGATGACCTTCGTGAGAAGCCCCTACGCGCACGCCCGGGTGAAGCGCATCGACGCTTCGCCCGCGCTCACGGTTCGGGGCGTTATCACCGTCCTCACCCTCGACGATATCCGTCCGCTCGTGAAGTTGCCGCTTCCGGTGATCGTGGAAGCGGATGGCGGTACGTTCGAGGAAGCCTTCTCGACCGAAAGGTACCCTCTCGCGGGCGATCGAGTCCGCCACGTGGGCGATCCGGTGGCGGTCGTGGTGGCGAGCGATCCTTACGCCGCCGCCGACGGCGCCGCGCTTGTCGAAGTCGAGTACGAGCCCCTCGAGCCGCTCTCGACTCCCGATCGGGCGCTCTCGAAGGACGCGCCCTCGCTCCACGACTCCCCAAACGGAAACCGCGCCTTCGTGTGGACCCTTTCCGGAGGCGACGTGGAGGGAGCTTTCAAGCGGGCGGCAAAGGTCGTCGAGCTCGACGCCTCGGTCCAGAGGCTCGTTCCCAATGCCATGGAGCCGCGCGCGGTCGCGGCCCGCTTCGACCGGGAGACGGGGTTCACCCTCTGGTCGGCGACGCAGATCCCGCATCTGCTGCGCGACCATCTCGCGGAGATTCTCGGGGTCGAAGCCAAGTCGATCCGGGTCATCGCCCCCGAGGTGGGGGGCGGCTTCGGAGCGAAGTGCAACGTCTACGGTGAGGAGGTTCTGGCGCTGGTTCTCGCGCGGCACCTGATGCGCCCCGTTCGCTGGGCGGCGACAAGGAGCGAGGATTACTTCGCGACGACCCACGGGCGCGACCAGCGGGGAATCCTGAGACTCGCGGCCGACGCGGACGGGAAGGTCACGGCCGCGGACCTCGCGCTCGTCATGGACTGCGGCGCGTATCACAGCCGCGCCACTCCCGGCATCCCGCCTCTCACCGGGCTCATGATGACCGGCTGCTACGACGTCGCGAGCGCTCGAGCCCGCGCCGTCGGTGTCTTCACCAACAAGGTCTGGAGCGAACCCTACCGGGGCGCCGGGCGTCCCGAGGCCGCGTACTTCATCGAGAGGGCGATGGACGTTCTCGCCGCCGAGCTCGGCAAGGATCCGATCGAAATCCGGCGCCGGAACTTCATCCAGCCGGATCGCTTTCCCTATCGAACGGCGACGGGCCTCACCTACGACAGCGGAGATTACGAGCGCGCGCTCGACGAGGCGCTGAAGCGAGTCGACTACGCGCGTTATCGCGAAGAGCAGAGAAGGCGGCGGAAGGAAGGCGGGAATCTCCTCGGGATCGGCGTCGCGTGTTACGTCGAGATCTGCGGCTTCGGCCCGTGGGAGTTCGGATCCGTCAAGGTCGGTTTCGATGGGAGGACCACCGTTCTCACCGGAACGTCGCCTCACGGTCAGGGGCATGAGACGAGCTGGGCCCAGATCGCCGCCGACACTCTCCAGATTCCCCTCGAGGACATCGTCGTCCTTCACGGCGACACCGCGGTCGTTCCCCGCGGAATCGGGACCTTCGGAAGCCGCAGCGCCCCGGTCGGAGGCGCAGCCGTACTCGAGAGCTCGATTTCCGTTCGCGAGGGAGGCAAGGAGATCGCCGCGCACCTTCTCGAAGCCGCCGTCGCGGACATCGCTCTCGAGGACGGACGGTTTCACGTGGTCGGAGTTCCCGCTCGGAGCGTCACCTGGAACGCGGTCGCGGCCTTTGCAAACTCGGAGAAGGCCCCCGAGCCGCTTCGCAAGAAACTCATGGCGGAAACCGATTTTCGTCCCAAGGGGGAGACCTATCCGTTCGGCACTCACGTGGCGGTCGTCGAGATCGACGTCGAGACCGGCGAGATCCGGATCCTCCGTTTCCTCACCGTGGATGATTGCGGGCGGGTAATCAATCCGCTTCTGGTCGAGGGTCAGATCCACGGCGGCATCGCCCAGGGAATCGGCCAGGCGCTCTTCGAGGGCGCGTTCCATGACGAGCAGGGGAACCTCGTTACCGGAAACCTGATGGAGTACGCGGTTCCACGAGCGGAATCGCTCCCCTCGTTCGAATGTCATCGCACCGTGACCCCCACTCCGCTCAATCCCCTCGGGGCCAAGGGGGTGGGGGAGGCGGCGACGATCGGCTCGACCCCGGCGGTGGTGAACGCGGTGGTGGACGCCCTGGCTCACAAGGGAGTCCGGCACATCGACACTCCGTTAACCCCGGAGAAGATCTGGAAGCTGCTGCGATCTACTTGAGGAGCCTCTGGTAGCGGACCCAATCGGCGTCCGAAAGAGGCGTTACGAGATCGAACCAGTACCGCTTGTTCTTCCCCAGGCTCAGAGTGTCCTTCTCGAAAGTCTCGACGATGAACGTCGTCCCCTCGGGGCGCTCCATCACCCGGATGTCTTCCGGCCGGAAGGCCAAGTCATGGTCCGGTGAATGGAAGCGGACTCCGAGAGACGCGAGGCTGAGCTCGCCTTCGCAACCGCTGAGGCGGTGTTTGTGCCTCGCGCCGAGCACCAGAGGAAGGCGCATCTCCCAGATCTGATCCGTGACCTCGACGTAGAGCTCGCTGGCGCCGGTGAAGGACGGGTCGCGTGCAAGGAGAGTCTCCAGGGTCGCGCGACTCTGTTCGAGATCGCCTCGCTCCAGAGCCAGTCGGGCCTCGTAGAAAAGATCGGCTTCCGTGGTTGCGCCCTTCCTGTCCAGAGACGCCGGCTTGGCCGGGTTGGGAAGGGGCGCCGCCCCTTGGATAGATGATGCGATAGGTGCTTTCCCGTTTGGCGCGGGCACCGAGGGTTTCTGCGGCTCGGTACGCGCCGAAGGAGGCCTTGTCGCGTAGATCGGCGTCCGCGGGCTCCTCGTTTCCCGTCCTTGAACGGATGGCGCCGGCTCGACGCCGTTCACGGGGGGCGCTTGCGGCGGGGGCGATGCATTTTCCATGGGCTCCATGGGGGTTATCGACTCGATGGGGGCGGCGCTCGGTTCCGGCGCGTAGAGCCGGATGGCGGCGACGGTCACCACCAGAAGCGCGAGCGAGATCCCGAGGATACGCCTTCGGCTCGTCCTCGGGGCCGCGCGCTTCTCGATCTTTCCGGATTCGGCGGCGGCGAGCGCTCGAAGAACCTCCAGAGCACTTCCGGCGCGCCCCTCGGGCGATTTCTCCAGGCAGTGAAGCACGAGATTCGAGAGGGCGCGGGGGACTCCCGGATTCAGTCGCTCCGGCGCAACGGGCTTCTCGTGGAGGATGGCGTGGGCGACCGCGGCGAAGGAGTCTCCGGTGAAGGGAAGAACACCGGTAAGCATCCGATAGAGAACGATAGCGAAGGAGAACAGGTCCGTGCGCGCGGTGATCGGGCCCTTCGCGAGCTGCTCCGGCGCCATGTAGTAGGGACTGCCCAGGAGATCCCCCCCCGTGGTGAGCTCCGAGCCCATCACGTGGGCGATTCCGAAGTCCATGATCTTCCCGCGGCGCTCTGACGTGACCATGATGTTCGACGGCTTGACGTCCCGGTGCACGATCCCTTGTGCGTGAGCGAAGCCGAGCGCCTCGAGGACGTCTCGCGCGATCCGGAGCGCGTCGGCTAGAGTCAGCTCTCCGTTGTCGAGGAGCTCGCGAAGGTTCTCTCCCTTCACGTACTCCATCACCAGAAACGGCGTCCCGTCGTCGGTATGGCCCACGTCGAACACTTTGGCGATCGCCGGGTGGAGGAGCTGGCCCGCGGCGCTCGCCTCTCGGTAGAACCGCTCGCGATACTTGTCGCGCTGGGAAGCGGTGAGATGCGCCGCGGTCTGGACGAGCTTGATCGCGACCACCCGATCGATCGCCGGGTCCTTCGCGAGGACGACCGCCCCCATCGACCCTCGTCCCAGGAGTCGTTCCACCTCGAAGCGGCCGAGCGTCTTCGGAAGCGGCGTCGCGCCGAACGGCTCCGCCGCCGAGGCGCTCGAAAGTTGCCGCTCCCGAAGCTCGAGGACGCCCGTCGCGATCAGCGTCGAAAGGACGTGCATGGTCTCGATGTCGGCCAGCGGCGATCGCGAGACGATCTCAGAAGGGGTGAGGTTCTGGTTCGCCTCAGCGCGGAGGAAGTCGATGAGAGCGGTCTCCCTGCCGGAGAGAGTCGTCTCCCCGATGTGAATCCCAGGGCGGCTCGCCCAGCGGATCACGCGGTCGGTGGATTGGAGCTCGTCTGCAACCGGCCCAACCGGCCCGCCTGAAGGGTCCGGGGTGTCCGAAGGGTTCATCCGCGGCTCTCGATGGGTTTCGACATAACTTCACCGCAGAGTGCGGCAAGCGCACGAATCTGGTGTTTAGTGGAGCTACTTCGAGGGTACGTGGATCGGGGGCCGGAGTCAACGAGGCGACCCTCCGGATCGATAGCGTTTCCGGATGTTTTCGACCAGGTACTCTTGAAACGCCCTTTCGGCGTCGTACTCCGGCTCCCACTTCCAGTCGCGGCGCGCCGCGGTATCGTCGAGGTCCGCGGGCCAGGTATCGACGATGGCCTGGCGTTTCTTGTCGGGCGCGAACTCGATCCGGGCGTCGGGAAACGCCGAAAGCACGAGATCGCGCACTTCGGCGGCGGTGAGGCTGAACGAAGTGACGTTGTACACCAGTCGGGTGAGCGACCCCTTGGGCGCGGCCGCGAGCCTTACGAGCGCGTGGATGGCGTCAGGCATGGCCATGAAGGGAATCTGCACCTCGGGGGCCACGAAACACCGATAGGCCTCGCCCTTGGCGGCGGCGTGGACCATTTCGGGAGCGTAGTCGCTGGTGCCTCCGCTCGGGAGAGTGAAGGCGCTGATGAGGCCCGGGAAGCGCAGCGAGCGAAAGTCGATCATCACCGGCTTCTCCGCCGAGAGCTGCTTGTAGTGCTGGCTCAGGTAGCTTCCGAGGAGCTCGCAGTACAGCTTGTTGCAGCCGTACATCGTCGTGGGGTTGGTCCATTCCCACTCCCGAACCCGCGAGTATCGAGACTTCGCCTCGGGCGTCGGAAGACCGTAGACAGCAATCGAGCTCGGGAAGATGAACTGGACCGGCTCACCCCGCCACTGGGATTGCTCGGAAGCTAGCCTCAGGAGCTCGAGCGTTCCTTCCACGTTAACCCGGTGGGCCTGCTCCGGGGTGAACTCCGAACGGGTCGAGAGCAGCGCCGCAAGGTGAAAGATGCACTCGATCTCGTACTCGGCGACGAGGCGGGAGAGAAGACTCGGGTCAAGAATGTCCCCCTGTACGTGGACGTGGTTCGCGGGTAGCGTCGCCGGGAGCGAGCTGAGGTCGAGGGTCAGGACCGTGCGCGACGGCGTTTCCGCCAGTTTCTGGACGAGGGAAGTTCCCACCTCTCCCGCGGCGCCGGTGACGAGCGTGACCTTCTTCCGCATTCGCGGGGATGGTAATCGCTTTTCTCAGCGAAGTCGATCCGAAAGGAAACGCCCGACGTCGGCGATTTCCTGGGCAGAGACGCTGTGCGGCATGGGATAGGTGCGCCACTCGGGCTCGTATCCGTGCTCTCGGAGCGTCGCGAGCGTCGCCTCCGCGAGCGGCAGGGGCACGATGGGATCGTGGGTGCCGTGCGCCATGAAAACGGGAACGTCGGCGTTTGCCTTCGAGCTCCGCTCCCGAACGGCGTGGGGCAGCGGGTGATAGCAGGAGAGGGCGACGATACCCGCGAGACGTTTTTCGAACTGGAGGCCCCCGTAGAGAGCGATGGCGCCGCCCTGAGAGAAGCCGGCGACCACGATCCTCTCGGAAGGGACACCCGAGGTTTCCTCGTGGCGGATCCAGGCCTCGAGCTGCCGCCGCGAAGTCTCGAGATCCTCCTCCTCGACCATGCGATCGAGATCCATGGCCTTGATGTCGTACCAGGCCCGCATGACGTGGCCGCCGTTGATGGTGACGGGGCGCATTGGCGCGTGGGGAAACACGAAGCGCACAAGCGCCTCTTTCGGAAGGCGAAGCTCGGGGACGATGGGCTCGAAGTCGTGGCCGTCGGCGCCGAGGCCGTGGAGCCAGATGACGGAGGATCTTGGCGGTCCGTCGGGATCGATCTCGACCGCGGGAAGAAGTTCCTCGCTCATATTTGAAACCGGTCTTCTTCCAGGACCTTTTCCAGACGGGTGAGAAAGAAGTCCGCGTTTTTGGCGGTGAAGACCAGCGGGGGCTTGATCTTGATGACGTTGTGCAGAGGTCCGTCGGTGCTCAAGAGAACTCCTTCTTCCTTCATGCGGTTGACGAGGGCGCTCGCTTCCGAGGCTGCCGGCTCGAGGGTCTCGGGATCTTTCACCATCTCGAATCCAAGGAAGAGCCCCCGGCCGCGCACGTCGCCCAGGATCCGGTGGCGGCTCTGGAGAGAGCGCAGACCCTCGAGGAGAAGCTCTCCCATGGCGCGAGCGTTCTCCTGCAAGTGCTCGTCTTCGAGGACGTCCAGGACGGCGAGGCCCGCGGCGCAGGAGACGGGGTTTCCGCCGAAGGTGTTGAAGTACTCCATTCCCGTCTGGAAGGCGCGCGCCACTTCACGGGTGGTGACGACTGCGCCGAGAGGATGCCCGTTTCCGAAAGGCTTCCCCATGGTGACGATGTCGGGGATTGCATCTTCCGAATCGAACCCCCAGAAGCGGGAGCCGACGCGGCCGAAGCCCACCTGGACTTCGTCGGCGATCGCGACCCCGCCGGCTGCGCGCACCGCCCGGAAAAGCCCCGCGAGGTAGCCGGGCGGAAGCACGATCTGACCCCCGCAGCTCAGGATCGCCTCCGCGATCACCGCCCCGACAGGCGTTCCCCGGGCGGCCAGGGATCGAATGACGTCTTTGGCGTCCTCGACGTAGCGTTCTCCGTACGCCTCGTCCGAGCGTCGATATCGGCCGCGATAGCCGTCCGGCATGTCGAGCTTGCGCACGTGAGGAGTCGCCCCCTCGCCCCCCGGGCCGTCGAACTTGTAGGGGCTCACTTCGATGAGCGACGTGAGGTTCCCGTGATAGGCGCCGTCGAGAACCAGCGTGTCCTTTCTCCGGGTGCGCGCGCGCGCGAGCCTCAGACCGAGATCGTTGGCTTCACTTCCGGAATTCACGAAGAAGGCGACTTCGAGGGGAGGGGGAAGAAGCGACGTGAGCCGCTCGGCGAGCTCCACGATGTTCCGATGGAGGTATCGGGTGTTGGTGTTGAGGACCGCGGCCTGCCTGGAGAGTGCCCCCACCACGCGAGGATGCGCGTGTCCCACGTGGCAGACGTTGTTCACCATGTCGAGGTAGGGACGCCCTTCGGAATCGTAGAGAAAGGTACCGTACCCGCGCACGATGTGGAGCGGCTCCTCATAAGAGAGACTTAGATTCCCGGAGAGCCGGTCGCGGCGCTGCCGCCGCAGGCTTTCCGAGTCTTCCCGCCCCGCGCGCGCGGCTTCGGGGAGTCCGAGGAGCCGACTCGGATCGGGCGATAAGCCCAGCCACAGCTCGCGCTCCGAAGGGGCCGCGACTCCTGGGAAGTCGCCCTCTTTGTCGAGGAGATCGAGGACGATCTGAAAGTGGAGGTGCGGGGGCCAATTTCCGTTGACCGGGTAGGCGCCGACGCGCGCGAACGCCTCCCCGCGGGCAACATTACTTCCTCGCTCTAGACCCTCGAGAGAGTCGAGGGAAAGGTGCCCGTACAGAGTGTAGAAGCGATCGCCGCCGCCCGTCTCGTGCTCGAGGAGGATCGTGGGGCCGTAGTCGAGAGGAGCGTCGTTGAAGGCAAAGCTGTGAATGCGCCCCGCGAGGGGGGCCCGGATCTCGGTGCCCGCCTCGACGAAGAGGTCGATCCCGAGGTGCACGGTGCGGGGCTCTCCGTCTTTCGGACGAAATGCCTCGGTGGTGTAGAGGACGCGCGCTTCGTCGTACCGGCCGATGCCGAGCCGCGCGCCTTCGCACTTCATGTGGGAGAAGAGATGCTCGGTGAGTCGGGAAACGTCCTCGACGACGTCGAGGCCCGGAACCTCCGTCGAGCCGACGCTGAGATCGAAGACGTGGATCTTCTCCGACGCAGGCTCCCAGGGGAGAACGCTCGCGGGAGACACGGATGCGAGATGAGAGGCGATGGCCGCGGCTCGCGGATGAGGCGACATCCGGCAGGCGGCGCGGAATCCGACGTTCCCGAGACGCGGCGATTGCGCGCGGAGCCACGAGAGAAGCTTCCAGGCGGAAGCCTCGCTCACCCGCAGGTACTCCTTTTCGGGCTCGTCCTGAAACTGCCGGGCGGAGATGGCGACGCTCATCGCGAGCCTGGTGGCGATGAGCGGGAAGAGGAGACGGAGCTCGTCCTCGCGAAGGGGCCTGGCGTGGTGATAGCCGGCGGTGAGCGCGCGCGCCGCGCGGAGCGGGTCGGTCTTCCCGAACATGACGTAGGCGCAGGCGGTCGCGAGCTCGCAGACGAGAGCGCTTTCGATCATGTCGCCGAAGTCGAGGATTCCCGAGATCTCTCCCTTGCTCACCAACAGGTTGTAGTCGTTCGCGTCGTTATGGATCACTCCCCGAGGAAGCGACGAGAGCCCGGGTGCGACCTCGTCGTCGATGAGCTTCAGGAAGTGGCGGAGGAGCTCGCGCCGTTCGTCGGTCGAGACAGTCTCGAGCGCATCTTCAACGATCTCCCGGGCGTTCGCGGCGTTCCACTTCAAGAACCGCTTTTGTTCCGGATGCGTGAAGCCCTCGAGGGCCCGGTCGAGTCTTCCGAGCGAGATCCCTACCGATCGGAGAATCCCCTCCGACTGCGGCCGTACGGAGGCGAGGGGTTTACCAGGCAGGTGATCGAAAAGGCGACCGAGGAAGGAGGCGCCGCTGCCGTCGGAGACGGTAGAGAGCGGGTCCCCTCCGGAGGTCAGCCGCAAGCGGGGGATGGGAAGTCCAGCGTCCCGTTGCGCGATCCTTTCGAGCGCCTGATTCTGAAATTCCAGAATGGAGCGCGGCTCGGCGGAGCTCGCGATCTTGAGCACCAGCTCGCGCCCGGACGCCTCCTTCAGGTGGAAGTTCTGATCGCGCTCGCTCGGAAGCTCGGAGAGGACTGTGGCTTCGAGCCCGTAGGTTTCCCGCACGAGCCGCTCGGCTTCATCAGATCGAAAACGCGGACGGGAGCGGCTCAACACGTTTGAATTCTAGCATTTGGTAGACTGAAGACATGCGGTTTCTCCATTCCGGGCTCGTGGTGTACCTGCTTGGTGTCTCCTTCGCGAGAGCCCAGGAGAAGTCGGACGTCGTTCTCGCACACTACGACTTCGAGGAGGACGACATCGAGACCGGCCCCTATACGCTCTGGATTTTCGAAGGGGCGAAGGGGAATGTGTCTCTGAGCTCGGACTTCCGCTATCGCGGATTCCGGAGCGTCGAGATCCGCGACAAGCCAGGCGACGGGGAGTTCGCGGAGCTCCAGGGTTTCTTCTCCGACAAGACGCGAGGAAAGCTCTACATCCATTTCGCCATTCTCGTTGCCAAACCGATGGAGACGATGAACGTCGCCTTCGCCGGCATCGCTCACTTCTCCCTGCAGGAGGACGGTCTCGCCATCTGGTTCAAGACAGCGGGGGGAGTGCTTTACCAGGTGACGGGCGGGCGCGACGAGCCCCTTTTCCGCGTCGAGGCCTTCACCTGGTACGTCTTCGACATCGCCTACGATGTGGACCGTGGAACCTACGACCTTTCGATTTCGGCCGAAGGCGAGAAGGAGCCTGTGGTTTTGCTCCGCCATCAGGCGAACGTCCTCGGAATCCCGGGCTCGCAGCTCCGAAAGTATTCGTTCATCGGGGACATTCCGGGTAAGGACGGTTCGTCCGCCTGGTTCTACGTCGATGACATCGTGATTCTGAACGACGTCCCGGTGTCGGAGACTCCCTTCGTCGCTCCCGGACGCCGCATGCTCTTCGTCGATATCCAGAATCACTACCAGCAGCGGCTCCACGAGCGTCCGGGCTCTGTCCCCGTGCTCCGGTACGACGATTTCGATCTCTCGCCGGCGGATCTGGCGGAGCTCGGCAGCTCTGGGCTGCTCTCTGTGGATGGAATTCTCGGCCAGAGCGAGCCGCTTCCAGACACGCTCTCCCCTTTCTTGCGTGAACGTCTCCTGGCGATGCGAGACTGGAGCGAGGGTTGTCGTGGCGGAGGGGAAGCGCTGGATCACTTCCGGCGCGCCTCGCGAGCCGTGCCGCGGGCCAAGATCTACCCCATGTCGGAAGTCCTCGCTCTCGTCGAAGGCAAGAGGTGGAAGGAAGCCGATTCTCTTTTCCTTTCCATCTACTCAGTGTGGCAAGGCGATCCTCGCTTTCCCGCCATCTCCGCCTCGATCGGTCTCGCGCGCGGCGATCTCGAGTTCGCCGAAGAATGGCTCTTCTCCACGGCGGAAGTCCTTCCGCGTCGGCTTCGTCACCCGCTCGTCCGCAGACTCTGGTCGGGCGACATCGGGCCGGGGCTCGCGGAAGAGCTCGAGGCGGAGTTCCCCGCGGAGTGGCCCGACCTCGTGAGCACCGCTCTCTCGGCCGAGCTCCGGTTCTACGTGCTCCTTTGGCAGAAGCGCTACGCGGAGGCGCGGGACTACGCCCGGCGAATGACCGTGTTGATGCGCCGGATGGAGCTTCCCGAGGGGCGGTGGGTCGAACGAGCCGGCGACGCGGCGTTCTATGACAGCGAGTACCTCGAGGCGCGAAGTCGTTACGAAGAGAGCCTGCGAATCCTCGAGGATCCGGCCCAGGTCTATCTGAAACTCTCCGACACCCACTTCATGCTGGGAGACCTCGAGCTCGAGCGCCTCTATCGCGAGAAGATCTACGGAAGCCTGCGCCCGGAATAGAGTGGAGGGAGAACCATGAAAGGGATACTCGTCCTTGCGGTCCTGTTGTTCGTTTCGCGGTGGGAGGCCGCCGCCGCGGAAAAGCAGCTAAGCGAAATCTCCTGGGTCGCTCTGCGGGATCAGGGCGCCCTCGCCGAAGGTCTCCAGGTCCAGCCCGACGGCAGCCTTTCCTTGGCGTCCAAACTCGGGCAGGGGCTCAAGGTGACGCTCGCTGAGATCGCGAATCCCGGCATCACCAAGGACCGATACGTAGTCCGGGGCCGCGTTCGTTATCGTGGCGTGATCGGAGAGGGTTATCTAGAAATGTGGAACGTGTTCGGAGATGGTGGCCGCTACTTCACCCGCACGCTGGGCGATGTCGGGCCCCTCCAGAAGATTACGGGAAGCTCGGAGTGGCGGGACTTCGGTCTGTACTTCGACGCCACCGGGGCGAAAGCGCCGCCCGAGCAGCTGATCGTCGGTCTGTTCCTCCCCGGAGCGGGCGAGGTGTCGATCTCCAACATGACTCTCGTGGAGCTCGATTCCGTCGTGCCTCTGAAAGACCCGAGACCCTGAAGCGGCTTCGCCAGTGGAATCCTTGGCGTCATCGGTCCACCGACACCCCTGCTGGTGAGAACGTGAACACAAAGAACGCCTCGGCGAAGAATCGCCTTCATGTAATTCCCTGGCCTCCTCTGCCGGACCCTGACTCAAAGTTTCTGATCCGTTTTTGAAAACGTATTGCCTCTTTCAAAAGCCCGTGATAACATGAGCGCAGGGTGGATACGAAGGTAGATGGCAAGTGGCGCGAACTCTTTTAAGGTAACGCTGCTAATTCCAATGTCTGACAATGACGGCCAGCCTTTCTCGGAAGAGATCTGGAGCTGGTGGCGGGACGAACTGACGCGGCTCATCTTCGGGTTCACGCAGATGGGCGTGGTCCGCGCATGGTGGGAGGGGCGAAGCCTGGCGCAAGGATGGTGGCGGGGACAGAGCGATCAGAGTCGCTGGCTGGTTATCGTGGTCAAGACGCAAACCGAGGTGAAGAAGATCCGAGAATTCCTAAAAGTCGCACGCGTGAGATTCAGGCAAGACAAGATGTACTTCGAGTGTCATCCTGTGCGCTTTGAGGAGGTTTCCTGAAGCGAACAAGAGGTTGGAAAGTGCGTCAACCTCGAGACCGAGGGAATGCAACCGCGCGTAGAACAACTATCTCCAAGAAGGTGACATATGAAGTACGTCAATTCGCGAACCGGGGTGAGTATCGCTCTGGACGACCTGAGCGACATCGAGAAGCAGTTCTATCAAAGGGTGCGGAAGCAGTTTGAGGCGAACGCGCCCTGGCTGTTGTTCGACGAGCTTGCATTTGGTGTCAGTTCCCCAATCTATTCTGGCCGCACGTCGCATCTTGACGTCTTGGAGCAGCCTCTTTATCTGGCGCTCAAGGACATGTCGCTTGAATTGGGTGTCCGGCAGGGACTGATTGCAGCGAAGCAGCCAAGGGAAACGGATCGGAAGGCCAGTGCGGGGAGGAAAGAGAAAAGGAGCAGGCAGGCCGCGTACTAGTGCGACTCCGCGGAGGACCGTTAGTTGGCGGCTGCCCATTCACCTGTTGACGCGCGTCTTTACGCGCGCCGCGCTGGAAGGCCGACCGGTGAGCTCGTGGGTAGAGGACGCTTTCCAGGCCGCACTCGCGCGCCGGCCGAAGGCGCGGCGTCGAACGCGGAGTTCGCGTGCGGCGCGATAGTACCGCCTTCAACGACCAGAATCCTTTGACTCGATAGTCAGGAGCAGCCAGAATTCGTGGGGCTTTAGCCCCCTTCATTTTCATTGGAGGTCCCTTCGAGGTGCCTTCATCAAACCACCCCGCTATGCGGGTGGTAGTTGATTGCGCTCCTCGATCTGGTGACGCTGTCAGCTCCGTACCCCTGCGCGCGGCAGTGCCCAATCGAGACGACGAGCCTTTTCTGGAAACGGCGGTGTCCGGAGGTGCAGATGTGTTGATAACCGGCAACCTCAAGCACTTCCCCCGAAAAGCACGAGAGGGTGCCGTGGTGCTCTCACCTGCGGAGTTCATCGCGCACTACAAGACCCGAACTGATTCTTCTCTCTGACCCTCTCTCACTTGTTTTCGCTCTGACTTCTGATTGGAGCGCCGAGCACCCTGTCTCGACCTTCGAGGGCCTAGATCCGCGATCCACTCGGGTGGATGCAGGGAGCGGGAGCCTCGACCAGCGCGGGATCTCGGGGCATCACGGACAGCGACGCCGTCATGGTACCATCCGCGTCGTACGGTTTGAGATGCTCACCCTTCCCGCGCTCCCGCGCGACAGTCTCCTCCGTGAGCCGAAGGATCGATGACCCTCGCTCCCGGCACAAGGCTCGGTCCCTACGAGATCGCCTCGCCCCTCGGGGCCGGCGGGATGGGCGAGGTTTTCCGCGCGCGGGACACGAAGCTCAACCGTGACGTCGCCATCAAGGTTCTCCCCGCAGCGTTCGCGCAGGATTCGGAGCGTGTCGCGCGTTTCCGGCGCGAGGCCCAGGTGCTTGCGTCGCTGAACCACCCCAACATCGCCGCGATCCACGGGCTCGAGGAGAGCGAGGGCGTCCTGGCGCTGGCGCTGGAGTTGGTCGAAGGCGAAGACCTCGCCGAGCGGCTGACGCGCGGCGCGATCCCCGTCGACGAAGCCGTTGCGATCGCGAAGCAGATCGCAGAAGGCCTGGAGGCCGCGCACGAGAAGGGAATCGTTCATCGCGACCTCAAGTTCGCGAACCTCAAGCTCACCAAGGACGGCACGGTCAAGATCCTCGACTTCGGTCTGGCGAAAGCCTACGGGGGAGAGGCGGAAGCCGCGGGAAGCAAAGGTCTCTCTCAGTCGCCGACGATGTCGCGGCAGATGACGGAGGCTGGCGTCATCTTCGGTACCGCCGCGTACATGTCGCCCGAGCAGGCGCGTGGAGGGACGGTAGACAAGCGCGCGGACATCTGGGCGTTCGGCGTCGTGTTGTTCGAGATGCTGACGGGGAAGAGACTCTTCACCGGCGAGACGGTGAGCGACACGCTCGCGGCGGTGCTCCGTCAGGAGATCGACTGGAAGGCGCTTCCCGCTTCGACGCCGCCCGTGGTCCGAGAACTTCGATCAGGGCTTCGATCTGGTATCGGCCGAGAAGGGTGCCCGGCTGGACGACCATAGGAGTGCGGCGATTCTAGCGGACCAGGGCACGGTTCTCCATCGGGCTTCTTGTCACTCGGCCGAGTGTGCACCCACGCGAAAGTCGCAGCAATCGAACCGAAGGGGTCTGGATGGAGCTCACGCAGCCGGGCCGTCTGATATGAGATAATCAAAGCTGAGTACCATGGCTGGACACGTACTGATCGCGCTCGAAGTGCCTTCCGACCTGCAGCGATTCACCCTCCCCGAGGGTGTGAAGCAACGGCTGGAGGGCCTCCTCGACAAGCAAGACCGAGGTGAAGAGCTTGCGGCCTCCGAGCGTGTCGAGGCAGAGGGGTTGGTGGAGCTCGCCGAGCTCCTGTCGTTGATCAAGCTGAGAGCCCGGAGGGCCGTCGAAGCCGATTCCCCGTGACGGAGAGCTTCGTTCCTGCCGAGTTACGCCGTCTGGTGCTCGAAAGGGCGAAAAATCGCTGCGAATACTGCGGGCTTTCACAGCTCGGCCAGGAAGCGTCATTCCACGTTGACCACATCACTCCCGTTGCAGCGGGAGGTAGGACGACTTCCGATAATCTGGCGCTCGCATGCGTTTCCTGCTCGCTTCGTAAGGCCGCTCGAACTACCGCGACCGATCCAGAAACCGGGACTGAGGCGGCTCTTTTCAACCCTCGGCTCGACCGATGGAGTGAACATTTTCGATGGGAGGGTGTCGTTCTCGCCGCCCTAACTGCCAAAGGGCGGGCTACCATTCATGCCCTTTCGATGAACCGCGCCCCTCGTTCTATCGATTCGAGAGGAAGAGGCGGTGCTCGGACGCCATCCGGCGCCGGAAGGCAGCCGCGGTTAGTTAAGTTAGTGCATCACGTTGTCGGAGGTGGGCGCGCGAAGTCGCGCTCCGACTCTTTAGACTGCGGACGTTTCGCCCAGCCGGCGAAGGGGCTCGCATCGAGCTTGTAGCCGGAGCAGGTCGAGATCACGGATTACGATTGATCTCGATCCGGCCGCCAAGGCGAGCGACGCGCAGCGGTGAACGCCTGGCGCATAGTCGGCGTGCACCAGCGCATTGATGGAAGCGCCGTTTGCAGCGCGAAGGGCACTGCCCTATCATGCCGGCTCAGCAAACAAGCGACCATGCGGCTTGCATCGGGCGAAAAACTCGGAGCTTACGAAATCGTTGGCACCCTCGGTGTCGGAGGCATGGGCGAGGTCTTCCGCGCAAGGGACACGAAGCTCAATCGCGACGTCGCGATCAAGGTTCTCCCTGCGGCCTTCGCGCAGGATGCCGAGCGCGTCGCGCGGTTTCGTCGCGAAGCGCAGCTCCTCGCGTCGCTGAACCATCCGAACATCGCCGCGATCCACGGGCTCGAGGAGAGCGAGGGCGTCCTCGCGCTGGCGCTGGAGTTGGTCGAAGGCGAAGAGCTCGCGGAGCGGCTGAGGCGCGGAGCGATCCCCGTCGAGGAAGCCATCGCGATCGCGAAGCAGATCGCCGAAGGTCTCGAGGCCGCGCACGAGAAGGGGATCGTCCATCGCGACCTCAAGCCCGCGAACCTCAAGCTCACCCGGGAAGGCACGGTCAAGATCCTCGACTTCGGTCTGGCGAAGG
>CAZKNR010000221.1:0-4430 GCA_964553925.1 uncultured Acidobacteriota bacterium | reverse complement strand
CCGAGCTGCTGTCCAGATTGCAGCGGGGAGATCAAGTTCGTCGAAACCCGCCAGCAGTTCCAAGTCGAGGTTCCCCGAAAGCCGATCCGCCGTCAGTTCAACGTTGCCGTGGGCCGATGCCTCTCGTGCCACAAGCGAGTGCAGGGGGTAGCGGAACGAGCCCTTGTTCTCCTTCAGGAGGCCGTAGATCTCTCTCGCCTCATCGATGCTGCCTCCGTCGCTGTCGATCGAGAAGACCAAGTGCTGGATCCCCGTGCAGCTTCGCGTACGCAAGGACCCCCGAAAGCCCGGCGGCGACGACCTGTTTCCCGAAAGTGCCGATGATCGGTATTTCGAGATAGAGGACCGCGCCCTTCTTGAGTTTTTTCGGGTCTGAAACCCGCGGGGCAGCGGGCGCTGGCGCGAAGAATCCTTCGGGAAGAGGAGACTCCTCCACCGACGCGACGTCCACGCGAGGGAAGCCGAGCGTGACCCGGATCCCTTCGACCTTCGTCTGAATCGTGACCGTTTCTGGGTCCTCCTGCTGGACCTTCCCTTCATAGCGGCGCCCGTCCGACAGGACAACGACGTCCGCAACCACGGTGGGAGCGAAAAGCGCGAGCGCAATCCAGAAGGAGAGCAGCGTTCTGTAAGGACGAAGCAGCGTCAGGGTGAATGAGTGCACGGTGGTGTTCTTCCAAGCTTTGATCGAGTCAGGACGGGAAACAGGGGCGCTAAATCTAATCACGGCGCCTTGCGATGGCGAGCAATAGTCCTTCGGTGAGAACCGCGTGCCCCGCCCAAACGCTCCCGGGGTACCGAAACAGCGAGGACGTCTCGTCGAACGGCTTGAGAGGCTCGGCGCGGCGCGATTTTATGCCGAGGAGGGCGACCGGGACGATTCTGAGCACCTGCGTGGCGGTGGACTTAAACGGCCAAGGGTCTTCGAGCGATCACGAGCAAGGCGCCTCTCCCCGTCGGGCTCTTGAACTGTCACAGAGATGCTTTGCCGTTTTCAATCCGCAACCTGTGCCCCCTCCGTGCCAATGATGTTGACAAGCGGTCACCGGCTCTCCTTCGTGGGGAATCGACTCCCCCCACGAACCTCACTTCTTCTGGAGGCCCTCAAGCTGGTCCTCGGTGCTCTTGAGCTGCTCGCGCAGAGCATTTCGCTGGGACTGCAGAATCTGGGTCATGACCTTGTTCGAGTCCTCGAGGAGCTTTCCTTGAGAGTCGATCTTCGCCACCCCGATCTTCACGGACTGCTCCAGAGCAAGCATGTTCGCGTACTTGGCATCAACGGCATTGATCTTTTGCGCCATGTCCGCAACTGCCTTCGAAAGCTGCGCCTCAAGCCCCGCTTGGGTGTTGTCGAGATCCTTCTTGGAAACGTCGGCGCAGCCGACCAAGCAAAGCACGACGCAGACGGCGGTGAGTTTTTTCATCGATGGGTGTTCCTTCACATCTCTTGGCGGGAGACCGGTCCCGCTCGTTGGTTCCTGTTGCCTGGACGCACGAGCCTCTCGACTGCGGCCTCCAGCAACGAAGGGTTTCGCGAAGCTCCGAGCACGGTCCTACGGAGTTGCCTTTACGATGCGAAATCCAAGTCGGCGGTCGCGCCGATCGGGAAGAAATCGGAAACGACGCGTTACCTTACAATCCTCGACCTCTTCGTTCGCGACGTAGACCCCGCCTCGGGCCACCCGGCGCTTCTGACCGAAGTCGAGGTCGATCGCCTTGCTCCCCGAATAGGCCTGATACCAATCGTCGATCCACTCAAGGACGCCTCCACCCATGGCCTCCAGTCCACTCGGACTTGCCCCGCCTTTACCGACAACGAAGTCGTCCCCCCACGGATACACATGATGCTTGTTCGTCTTGGCATCCCACCCGGCTGCTTTTTCCCACTCCACTTCCGCCGGCAGCCTGCCTCCCGCCCAACGGGAGTAGCTCCAGGCATCGAACCAATCCACACCCACCACCGGCTTCTCTTGGTCCGCCGCGTCACCCCAGTTCTCCGGTATATGCCCCAGCTCCTTCTTGGCCGGCGGCTCGTCGGGGTGGCACAGCGAATGGTCCTTGTAAGCTCCAAGGAACTTCTTGAATTCGCCGTTCGTCACCTCGCGTCGAGTGATATAGAAGGGCCCATTCTCAACCTCCTGCTGCGGCCCGGTGGCCTGATCGGCAGAGCCTGCCCCAAAAAGGAACTTTCCGCCGCCAACGTAGACGTAGCCTTCTGGTGGGTTGACCGCCGCCGCGACCTTCTTTGCCAGGACCTCGAACTCGGAGGACGAGAGCCCGATTGCCGCTGCTTCGTCCACCGACGTCTTTGCCTTGGTCCACTCGGCCGCCCTGAAATACTTCTCAGCGGCAGCAGAAGCTTGCTTAAACTGCGCCTCTTTTTGCCCCTTCATTGCGGCGGCTGCACCGCTACCTTCCGCACGAACCACGGCAAGCTTGTCCGAGATCTCCTTGGCTAACCCGTGAGGCTTCTTCAGCAGTTCCTCGTAAAGTGAGCCGGCTTTGGCGTAGTCCTTCTTACCAACGAAAGCCTCGTCGGCCTCGCCGAACTTCTTGGAGAAAGCGATGAGGTCGTTCAAGTCATCTTTTTCGGCGGCGGAGGCAAACTCCCGCGCGGCGTCGAACTCTTTGATCGCCTCGAGCCAGTTTTGGCTGGCCATTTTCGCTCGACCGGCGCTGCTCCTGGTCTGGAACCGCAGCCCGTTGAGTTTCACTTGGGCTTCCGCGATGCGCGGGTCGCCCTTCGGCAGCGCTTTGATGGCTTCCTCGAAGACCACCACCGCCTCCGAGGCCTTGCCCGCGCTGAAGAGCTGGAGGCCCTTCTCCCTCATCTCCAGAAACCTGCAGGTGGCGACCCTTTGTGCGCATTCCTCTTTCCGCGGGTCATTCGCCGGCAAGGTCTGGGAGGCCATCCGAAGCAGTTCAGCAGCCTTCGCGAGCTGGTTCGCGGTAAACGCCGCATCGGCCTCCTTGCGGGTACTTTCGTAGCGCGTCTCCCACTCCGGCTTAGTTGTCTGCGGGCCAGCGGGCTTTTGATCGCACGCCAAGAGGACGAAAAGCAATCCACCAACCATCAACTTCTGCATGTTCATCTCCTGTAGGGCCGCGCATTCTTGCCGCTGCCTACCGGTGCGTCAATGATTTTCCCTGGATTGATCGGGATGCACCGTCGGAGCGTCAGAATCCCTTCCGCGCGGCATGGGATCTCTTTCCTTCCCCGTGCTCCGCCGCCACTGTCCGGCTGTACGTTCAAAACCGCAGCCCGACGCTGAGCAGCGCGGCGACGTGGTTCAGATCGTTCATCGCACCCTGGAATTCAGCCTGCTCCGTCACCACGTATTTGACCTCGACGCCGGCCGAAATCGGACCGAGCCTCAACCCGAGACCGACGAAGGCGTTGCCGCCAAAGACGAAGTCGTCATCCCGCGTGGTATTCACGGCCGTCTCGACTTCCGCGTGCACGTAGTAGCCCCCGACGCCAACGCCCACGTACGGCTGGAAGAGAAGAAGGGGAAGGGAAAGCTTGACATTCACTGCGACGGGAATGCCCCATACATCGGTCTTCGTCGACCCGTCCGGGTCCTCCGCCCCGAAGTAGCCCGATTGAAGCTCGACCGAGAGAATGCGAATGAAGCGATAGCCGAAGGCGATTTCAGTGCTCACGCCGGTGTCAAGGGAATCGAGGTCGTGGGTGAACCAGAGCGGCCCAGCCTTCAACGAAAGGTAATCCGGCCCATTGTCCTTCTCGTCCCCAGCTCCCACGGCCGCCGAGCTAAGGGCCAGAGCCGGCTGGACCGGGGACGCGAAGAGTTGGCTCGCAGAGAGCGTTCCGCTCAGAGCACCGAATGCGCCGCCGGTCGCGGAATCCGATTGGGCCTCCGCTACAGAGCCGACAAGCGATACCAACATCGAAACCAGAGTGACTTTTCTCATTTGGACGCCTTTCGACTCGCCTCCTATGAAAAAACACAACCGTTTAGTTCGGTAAACCGCCTCGAGTTCCCAACAAACGCTGCACTCGTTGAGAGCGGGGGATTCTCACTGGATCCTCGCCACTGTCAAGGGAGTGCGCCGTCGGACGCTGGCACGTCCGGCCCAGCCAGAAACAGGCCCTTGACTCCGGAGGAAACTTTGGCGAGAGTTCCGATTTGAAACACATCACCCGGGATTATTCATGCGGTTGTCTCGAAGAAGTTGAGGCGGCTTTCTGGAGCCCGAGTTGATCTTCGACATCGGATTGACCGATAGCAATCGATACCTCCCCCTTACCCCCGGCGTTGTGAGACGCGGGAAGGATCCGACCGGCAAGTTGTCTTGAGCGTCAGCTCCGGAGAACAGCATGGCGGTGCGCATGGGCCGGCGGCGGCATCCAGTCTCTCTTGATTGCGCCTCGGGGCCCATCCCATCTCGAAGGAAGCTTCCATCTCCTG
>CAZKNR010000220.1:0-4682 GCA_964553925.1 uncultured Acidobacteriota bacterium | reverse complement strand
GCCTTCATGGTGATCGCCTTCGCGGTCTTCATCATGGTGTTCTTTCCCGCCCGCCAGCGTGCCGTGGATCAAAAGGGCCTCGAGAACAAGGCGATGAGCGTCACCCGAATGATCGGCTACAGCGTCGCCGCCGGCCTGGAGCTCGAGGATCGGGACTCGGTTCTCCAGGTACTCAACTGGGCGAAGAACGACGCCGACGTTCTCTACATCGTCGTCCGTAACGCTGAAGGAGACGAGTTCGCGGTCTACGGAGTCGATGGTCAGCACCCAGGGGCGATGGTGAGCGTGCCCACGGATTTTCAGGCGTTGCAAACCGGCGAGGTGCTGGAGATCGTGGGTCCGGTGCGCCGCGGGGAAGCCATCAGCGGCTCGCTCCAGGTCGGCGTCTCCACCAAGACCATCGCCGAGAACTACCGCCAGGGTCTCTGGACCGCTCTCCTCTTCAACCTCACGGTCGCGGCCCTCGCCTTCGGCACCGTGCTGTTCGTGGGAAAACAGATCACCGCCCCCATCGTTTCCCTGACCCAGGTGGCGGAGCAGATCGCGACCGACGACATGAAGCGCCTCGCGGACGAGACCCGGATCATGGCGAGCGGCGACCTCACCCGGGAGATCAAGGTCGAGCCCCGGCGCATCGCGGTCGAGACTGGAGGCGAGATCGGCCGCATGGCTTCGGCCTTCAACCTCATGCTCGACAAGCTCTCCGAGATCTCGAAGGCTTTCAACCTGGTCTCCGCGGGGCTCAGGGACATCGTGCTGCACGTCCAGGCCGCGGCGGATGAGGTCGCGACTGGAAGCGACTCCGTTGCCAGCGCCACGGGGCGAGCCGCGCGAGGAAACGAGGCCACGGTCTCGGCGGTCGAGGGCATCACCTCGACCCTCCACGAGATGAACGCCAACATCCAGAACGTGGCGCGCAACGCGCAGTCGCAGTCGGCTTCCACGACGGAGACCCTTGCCTCGATCGAGAACATGCTGCGCTCGGTGTCGACAGTCGCGGGGGCCGCCGAAAGGCTGGTCTCGATCGCGACCCGCGCGAGCGGCGCCGTCGTCGAGGGCGGCTCCGCCATGGAGGCCGCGAGCCAGGGAATGGGGGAGATCCGGGAAGTGATCCGTTCCTCCGCCCAGTACGTGCAGGACCTGGGCGGAATGGCGCAGGACATCGGCAAGATCGTCGGGGTCATCGACGAGATCGCCGAGCAGTCGAACCTCCTGGCGCTGAACGCCGCCATCGAGGCGGCGCGCGCGGGCGAGCACGGCCTGGGCTTCGCCGTCGTCGCCGAAGAGGTGCGAAAGCTCGCCGAACGCAGCGCCCGGTCCACGGGCGAGATCGCGGACCTGGTCTCGCGCATCCAGTCCCAGGTCGGAAAGGCGGTATCCAATATGGAGAAGTCCACGACGATCGTGGAGCAGGGGATGAGGCGCACCGAGGATCTCCGATCGAATCTCCAGAACATCGGACAATCGGTGACCGAGGTCTCGTCCTGCTCCCGGGAGATTGGCCAGGCCACGGCGGAGCAGTCCGCCGGGACTCAGCAGATCGAGCAGGCGACCTCGAGGCTCGGAGAGCTCACCCACGAGATCAGCGCCGCCACCGAGGAGCAGTCGAGCGGAACCGAGCAGGTGGTGGACTCCATCGAGCAGATCCGGGTCATGGTGCAGCAGAACGCGGAGAGTGCGTCAGAGCTCGCGTCCTCCTCGGAGGAGCTCTCGCGGCAGGCGTCGCTCATGCGCGAGCTGACGTCGCGGTTCCACGTGGGCGTGAACGGGCCCCGGCCCCGGCCTTCGCCGCCTCCCACCGGCGGCAACGGCGGGGTGAGCCGCGCCGAGGACCGGGAGATGCGGAGATTCACGAACCCGACCGAGCCCAAGAAGACCGCTCCTTTTGCCGGAAGGTAACGCGATATGACCTCCGCCGCCCACCTCGTTTGCTTCCGCGTCGGCAGAGAGACCTACGGGGTCGACATCTTCACGGTGCGTGAGATCGTGAAGGCCCAGGAGATCACCTCGGTTCCGGGGGCTTCCGCCTACGTTCTGGGAATCATCAACCTGCGGGGAAAGATCATCTCCGTCGTCGATCTCGCCGAGCGGCTCGGCCTGGGAAAATCGAGGATCGATCGGGCCAGCCGGATTCTGGTCGTCGACCTCGACGGCTTCACCGTGGGGTTCCTGGTGGACGCCGCGACCGAGGTGCTGAAGCTCAGCCCCGAGTCGATCGAAGCCGCTCCCGAGGAGCTGAAACGCTTCGCCCACGATGACTACCTCGAGGGAGTGGGAAAGCTGAAGGACCGGCTGGTGATCATCCTCAACCCCGGAAACCTCCTCGCCGCTGGCGAAGCCGGAAGCCTGGCGACGGGGAGAGCTCGCGCGTGAAAGCTCTGAAATGAACGCCCAGATCAGCGAAGACGAGTTCCGCTTGTTCCGCGATCTCATCCATCGCGAGTGCGGGCTCTTCTTCGGCGACAACAAGAGGGCGTTTCTGTCGTCCCGCATCGGCAAGCGTCTCACCGCCAGGAGCATGGGAAGCTTTTACCGGTATTACCGCTACCTCAAAGAGGGCGGGCGGGAGCAAGAGGAGGAGCTGCTGCGCCTCCTCGACATCCTTACCATCAACGAGACGGCGTTTTTCCGCAACCAGCCGCAGTTCGAGTTTCTCGAGGAGGTGGTAATCCCGGAGCTGGCGGAAGAGAAGAAGAAACGAGGCGATTTCCTCTTCCGCATCTGGAGCGCCGGCTGCTCCACCGGTGAGGAGCCGTACTCCATCGCCATCTCGGCGCTCGAGTCCTTGAGCCCGAGAAGCGCCTGGGAAATTCGCATCTACGCGTCGGATCTGTCGCTCACCGCGCTCGAGCGGGCCGACCAGGGAATCTACCCCGAAGCGAAGCTTCGGGACCTGGGCGCTGAGCGCGAGAACCGGTACTTCGCGAAATCGGCCGAGGGCTTCCGCATCCGCGACGAGGTGAAGCGCCTGGTCATCTACGATTTCCACAATCTCAAGCACGAGAACGGTCTCCGGGACCTCGACGTGGCCTTCTGCCGGAACGTCCTCATCTATTTCGATCCGGACGATCAGGAGCGCGTGGTGGCGAAAATGGTCCGCGCCCTGAAGCCGGGAGGGTATCTCTTCCTCGGGCATTCCGAGTCAGTCCAGGGAAAGAGCGAGGACTTGAAGTTCGTGCACCACGGACGGGGAACCGCCTACCGGAAGATCACCGCATGAGCGACGAGGTTTACTTGACCCCGGAGGAGCTCCTCGCGCTCAAGACGACGTTCTACGTCCAGACGCGGGAGATGCTGGAGGAGTTCTCCCAGTGCGTTCTCGCGCTCGAGGCCTCGAGCGATTCGAAGGATGCCCAGCGTGCTCTAGAGAGAACCGTCCACACGATCAAGGGCGATTCGATGGCGCTCGGGTTCGACTCCCTCGCCAAGCTCGCTCACCGGGTCGAGGACTACTTCCGCGCGCTTCGTGACCGGCCAGTTCTGGAACGAGGGGCGATCGATCTGGTGCTCGCCTGCGGCGACGCGATGTCGGAGCTCCTCGAGGCCTACTGCGCCGAGCCTCAGAAGCCGATCCCGTCGATCGAGTCCCTCTGCGAGAGACTCGCGCCCTCGGTCGAGGCTTCCACCAACGAGCTGGTGACGGAGCCGCTCCCCCAAGGCCGACCCTACCTTTTGACGGTTTGGTTCGCGAAGGACTGCCAGATGCGCTCCGCCGGGGCGTTTCTGGTGCGCCAACGGCTTTCGAAGCTCGGGCGAATTCTGAGGGCCAGCCCGGACCCGGAGTCTCCCGAGATCGAAACCGCGCTGCAATGGGTCGTCGAGCTCGAGGCGACGAGTGGAAAGGACGAGATCCGCCGCGCGGCACGGGTGCCAGGAGTCACTTCCCGGGTGATGCTCCGGGAGCAGAAGCTGAAACCGCGAACCGCGGCCGAGCCCGCGCCCGCCGACCCCGAGGAGGAAGGCTCGTTCCTTCAAACCGCCGGAAGCTCGACCAGCGCCGCCTCGGACCAACTGCGCGTGGAAGTCAGCAAGATCGATCGCATCATGAACCTTGTGGGCGAGCTCGTCATCGGAAGATCGATGGTGACCCAGGCCCTGTCCGAGTTCTCGAGCGGAGACTCGGAGGGCACCGCCGCCGACCGGCTGAGCGACGCCAACGGCTTCCTCGAGAGAACGATGACGGAGCTTCAGGCCGCGGTGCTGAAGATCCGCATGGTCCCGGTGGAGCACGTGTTCCGGCGGTTCCCCCGTCTGGTACGCGACCTCGCGCTCTCCCGAGGGAGAAGAGTGGACCTCGATATCCAGGGCGGCATGACCGAGCTCGACAAGAGCATCGTCGATGCCTTGGGAGAGCCGCTCCTGCATCTCGTCAGAAACGCCATCGACCACGGTCTCGAGACCCCGCGGGAGCGGGAGCTTTCGGGAAAGCCTCCGGCGGGGAAGCTGAAGCTCGCCGCGTTCTACGAAGGCAACCACGTCCACGTCGTCGTCGAGGACGACGGTCGCGGCATCGATGCGGCCCTTGTCGGCGAGCGCGCTCTGGCCCTGGGCCTCATCGAGGCCTCCGAGCTCGAGGGGATGACGCCCTCCGATATCTTGAACATCATCTATCAGCCGGGGTTCAGCACGCGGGATACCGTCTCCGATATCTCGGGTCGGGGCATCGGCATGGACGTGGTGAG
>CAZKNR010000219.1:0-41492 GCA_964553925.1 uncultured Acidobacteriota bacterium | reverse complement strand
TGCGCCATGGGTCGGCGAGGAGGGAAGAATGCACCGAATCCATCGAGAGCGTCACCGCACCGAACGGATCAATTGGTTGCGCGCGGCAGTTCTGGGTGCGAACGACGGCATTGTTTCGACGGCAAGCCTCGTGGTCGGTGTCGCCGCCTCGAGCGCGTCTCGAAGCGACGTCATGATTGCGGGGGTTGCCGGTCTGGTCGCCGGAGCGATGTCCATGGCGGCCGGCGAGTACGTGTCAGTCAGCTCGCAATCCGACACGGAGCGCGCCGACCTGGACCGCGAGCGCCAGGAGCTGGCTGACGATGTCGAATCCGAGCGCATGGAGCTGGCGTCCATCTATGTGAAACGCGGCCTCGATCCCCAGCTGGCGGGCCAGGTCGCCGAGCAATTGATGGCCCACGATGCGCTGGGGGCGCACGCGCGCGACGAGCTCGGAATCTCCGAGACTTCCGCCGCGCGACCCGTGCAGGCGGGGCTCGCGTCGGCCGTCACTTTCGCCGCGGGCGCGGGGATCCCGCTTCTGGCCGTTCGAATCGCACCGCCGTCGGTATTGGTGCCGATCGTATCGATGACCTCGCTTCTCCTTCTCGCGCTCCTCGGTGCGCTCGCTGCGCGCACGGGAGGAGCGCCGATGGGCAGGGCGACCGCGCGAGTGACGTTCTGGGGCGCGCTCGCGATGGGCGTCACCGCGGGTGTGGGCGCTCTGTTCGGGACCGTCGTGTAGGGCCGATGTCCATCATCGATAGCCACTGCCACCTGGGAGTGGGATTCCGCAAGCGGGCGACTGTGGATGACGTTCTTCGCGAGATGGACCGCGCCGGCGTCGAGAGGGCCGTGGTCTCGACCGTCGACGAGTTCATCGCGGTCTCGAACCGCGAGGGAAACGACGAGATCCTCCGGGCGGTCCGCGCCCATCCCGATCGCCTCAAGGGCCTGTCGGCGGTGAACCCCTGGTTCCGGGAGAAGGGAGTCTTCGAGCTTTCGCGGTGCCTCGGTGCCGGCCTCTCGGGATTGAAGCTCAATAGCCACCTTCAGGGGTTCGTCCTCAGCGACCCCCTGGTGCATCCGCTGGTCGAGATTTGCCGCAGCTTCGGGGTCCCCCTCTACGCCCACACCGGAACTCCGGTGGTGGCGGAGCCCTTTCAACTCGCCGAGCTCGCCCGCACCTTCCCCGACGTGCCCATGGTGCTCGGCCACATGGGGTACACCGACTTCTGGTATGACGCCGTTCCCGCAGCGCTCCAGTCGGACAACATCTACCTCGAAACCTCGCTCATCGACATCATGAACATCCGGACCGCCATCGAGGAGGTGGGGGCCGATCGGATCCTCTTCGGCTCCGACTTTCCCGAGAGCGACCTCTCGCTCGAAGTGGAAAAGATGTCGCTGGTGGAGATGACCGCCGAAGCCCGCGCACGCATCATGGGCGAGAACGCGGCGAGGTTCTGGGGATGACCGAGATCGTCGATGCCCATGCCCACATCATGCTGGACGGCTACGGGTCTCTCTCGCCCCAACCTCCCGAAGCGGTCCTCGAGGGCTTCGCTCGATACGGGGTTTCGAGGGCGTGGTTCTCCTCAGTCGACGCCCTGGTGACGAATTCCGTCGAGAGCCACCGCCGATCGAACGACGCCATGGCCGAGCTCCAGAGCCGGTTCGGGCGCCGCTTCGTGGCGCTCGCCACGCTTCACCCGCGCGGCGGAGACAAATCCGCCCGCGAACTGGAGCGCGCCATCTCGGAGCTCGGCCTCCGCGGCCTCAAGCTCCACGGATGGCTCCAACCGGTGTCCTGCGTCGACCCCTGCCTCGAGCCGCTCTTCGACGTCGCCAACCGCCTGAAGCTCCCCGTGCTCTTCCACGACGGGACGCCGCCCTTTACCAGCTCTCTTCAGATTGGATGGCTCGCGGAGCGCTACCCCCAGTGCACGATGATCCTCGGCCATGGCGGGCTGAAGGATCTCGCGATCACCGCCGCCCAATGCGCCCGCCGCTACCCGAACGTGTACCTCCAGACCTGCGCCACGACGCTCCTTTCGCTCCGGCGCGCGCTCGAGATCGTGGGAGCGAAGAAGATACTCTACGGCTCGGATGCCGGGTTCGCGGATCCGAAGTGGATCGACTACAACCTCCGCAAAATCCGCAAGTGGAACCTGACTCCGGCGATCGAATCGAAAATCCTCGGAGGGAACGCGGCGAGGCTGATACCCTGACTGAAGTTGTGCGATAGAATATAAACATGACCGGCAAGCGCAGGGTATCGGGCACTGCACAAGAACCTTCATCGGAGTCGGTGGATACTCTTGCGTCGCGAATCCGCTCGCTCATCGCTGAGGAAAAGATTTCGAGCGCGCGGCAGTTGGCGGACGTAGCAGTTCGACGGCATCCCGATTGTGAGGAATTGAAGCCACTCATGGAGGCTCTGTATCCCGGTGACGTCACACGCCGGCAGCTACCCGATTCATCGCATCGCAGCAACATGGAGTGGCTTACTCGACACCAGGAAGATCATCGTGGAAAGTGGGTAGCGCTGTTGGACGGGCAACTCGTCGCGATCCATAACGACCTCGAGGCTCTTTTGGCCGCCCTGAGCCCTCTCGGCTCCGATCGCAGACCCCTCATCCATCACATTCGCGGCTAGGGAACCGTCGATCCAGACGAACGGTGCTTCCATCGGACTTTGCGACTGGCGCTTCCACCTTTGCGGACACAGCTCCCGGCACCCAGTTCGAAGCAAGAATCTTTGTCCCTGTCCGACTCGGAGGCCTTGACGTCGACGTCACCGCCATGGTGGACACCGCGGCCCCCTGGTGCGTTCTCGAAGGGACCCTCGCTTCGGTTTTTGCCGACCGAGATGCGATTCTGGTACGGCGCCAGGTGCTCTCGAGCCGGCTGGGTGATTACACCGGAGACCTTTGCCGCGCTTCGATCACGCTCCTCGCCGACGAAGGCGACTCACTGACAGTCGAAGCAACAGTTTTCATTTGCCCCGATTGGTCGGGGCCCAACGTCATCGGTTACAACGGGCTTCTGGAACGCATCCGCTTTGCCGTCGATCCCACCTTGAACACGTTCTATTTCGGGCGCTGAAGGAGTCCCGGAGATCGAATCGAAAATCCTCGGAGGCAACGCGGCGAGGCTCATACCCTGACCGAACCGGACTCCGTTGGCAACGGCCCAGGGGAGCCATAGAATAGTCGCCGGCAGGAGGACCCGTGATCGGCCGCACCCTCTCTCACTACGAGATCCTCGAAGAGATCAGCCGCGGTGGCATGGGAGTCGTCTACCGAGCGCGGGATACCAAGCTCGACCGCGACGTCGCTCTCAAAGTCCTACCGCCCGAGCTCGTCCGGGACGAAGTCCGCAAACGCCGGTTCATCACCGAGGCCAAAGCCGCGGCCAAGCTTCAGCATCCGGCCATCGCCGTGGTTTACGAGATCGACGACGCCGACGGCTGGACGTTCATCGCGATGGAGCTCATCTCGGGGATCAAGCTCGGCGACGTGCTCGCTCGAGAGAAGCTTTCCGTCCATCGATGCCTCGAGCTCTCGGTCGAGATCGTCGAGGGTCTCGCCAGCGCCCACGAGAAAGGCATCATCCACCGCGATCTCAAGCCCGCCAACATCATGGTGACGGTGGACGGCCGCCCGAAGATCATCGACTTTGGCCTGGCAAAGCTCCTCGAGGCCGGGGATCCCGGCGATAGCGAAGGCCATACCCGGGCCAAGGGAGACACGGAAGCGGGCCAGATCCTGGGAACCGTCGCCTATATGTCTCCCGAGCAGGCACGGGGCCAATCGGTCGATTCCAGGACGGACATCTTCAGCTTCGGCATCGTCTTCTACGAGATGCTCACCGGCGAGGCGCCGTTTCAAGGGCCGAGCGGCGCGGAGACGATGAGCGCCATCATGAATAGTGCCACACCGCCGCTTGCGCCCGCGGTGAAAGGACCGATGGTAGCCGCGCTCACGCGCGTCGTCGAGCGCTGCCTGGAAAAAGCTCCCGAGGATCGCCACCAGACGGCGAAGGACCTCGCTTCCGAGCTTCGCCGGGTGAAGCGAGACTCCGAAAGCGGAGCTCGAGTCTCACCGGCGGCGACGGAGGCCCGGCGCCCGAGCTCCTCTCTCCGGGTTCTCGGGATTGCCGCAATCGCGGGCCTTCTTGCGGCCGCCTACTTACTCTGGCCCGGTCGGGAAACCAGGCCGGGCGGTGGCTTTCCAGCGAGCGCGCGATTTTCCCAGCTCACCTCCCTGCGCGGGAGAGAGATGTTTCCCAGTCTTTCGCCCGACGGACGTTCCCTGGTCTACGTCGCCCGGGAGTCCGAGAACGAAGACATCTATCTCTTGAGAGTGGGCGGCGAAAACGCGATCGACCTCACGAAGGACTCGGAGGCCCACGACACCCAGCCGAGGTTCTCACCGGACGGCGAATCCATTGCCTTCCGCTCCGAGCGCCAGGGAGGCGGCATCTTTATCATGGGAGCGACGGGGGAGTCCGTGCGGCGCCTCACCGATCGCGGCTTCAATCCCTCCTGGTCCCCGGACGGCAGGGAGATCGTCTTCGCGACGGAGAGCGTCGTCGACAACCCGCGAGCCCGCAACATGGTTAGCAAGCTTTGGATCGTGATCGTCGAATCCGGGCAGGTGAGGGAGCTTCCCGTGCCCGATGGGGTCCAGCCACACTGGTCTCCGAACGGCCAGAGGATCGCGTATTGGACCTACACTGGCGGACAGAGGGACATCTGGACGGTCCCGGCGGGAGGCGGCGATCCCGTTGCCGTCAACAACGATCTCCCCCTCGACTGGAATCCCATCTGGTCGCCGGACGGGCGCTATCTGTACTTCTCGAGCGATCGGGGTGGGATCATGAACCTCTGGCGGGTTTCGATCGAGGAGACAAGCGGCTCGGCTCTCGGCGCCCCGGAGCCGGTGACGACCGGCGTCTCCGCGGAGCCCATGCACCTGTCCATTTCCTCTGATGGGAAACGCATCGCCTATGCCTCAGAGACCCGGACCACCAATATCATGAAGGTTTCGCTCGATCCGGAAACGCTCGGCGCCGGAGAGCCCGTCTTCGTCACCGAGGGCTCGTTGGCAACCTCGGCGGCCGATGTCTCCCCGGACGGGGCCTGGCTCACCTACTACCGGCAAGGGGCGCAGGAAGACATTTTCATCTCTCGATCGGATGGCACCGGGACCCGGCAGCTTACCCAGGATGCTTTCTACGACCGCGGTCCACGGTGGTCTCCTGACGGAAGCAAGATCGCCTTCTACTCCAATCGCGGCGGCCTCTACCAAACATGGACGATCCACCCGGATGGCAGCGGGCTCTTGCAGGTCACCAACGACCCGCGGGAGCCCATTTGGCCCGCGTGGTCCCCGGATGGAAAGCGCCTGGCCGTCTCCGACTTGGCCACGGGCTCTTTCATCGTGTCGCTGACTGAATCCGGCGCGGCTGCGCTCACGCCTCTTCCGCGGCTCGGCGAGGGAGAATTCTTCGTTTCCCGAGATTGGTCTCCCGACGGAAACTGGATTGCGGGCCAGAGGTTCACGTCGCGAGATATGGCGGGAATCGTGGTCCATTCTCTCGAATCGTCCCGATACGAGCGGCTGACCGATTTCGGGGGAGCTCCTGCCTGGATGGGTGACAGCGGGACGCTTCTCTTCAATGACGAAGGAAAGATCTTCGCCATCGACCGTAAAAGTCGGAAACCGCGTGTGGTGCTTTCCGCGCCGCCGGACCGGCTCCAGGCTCCGGCCGTTTCGCGGGATGGCCGGACCCTCTACTACACATTGATACACGACGAAGCCGACCTCTGGCTCATCCAGATCGAGGATTCTGGGACCTAGAATCGCGGATCTCTCGGCTCGCGCGGAGCTCCGTGGGTGATACCATGACCGAACCGGACATCGAAGCGTATCGTTCCTGTACTCGCCGGGTGGCGGATTGGCTCGCCTCCCAGGTGACGGCGAACGGAACCATCGGAGACGAGCTGGACCTCATCGCCTACTATCACGCGCCGAACCTCCTGGCGGTGACGGGCCATTCGACGGAAGCCCAGGCCGTCGCGGGCTTCCTCGCGAATGAAGCGCTCGCGCCCGACGGAGACTTCCGCTACCAGGGGGCGAAGGGGACGATCATCCAGCCCTCGATGCAGTGGAACTACATCAACGGCTGGCTCATCTGGGGCCTGAGCCGCCTCGGACGATTCGACGTTTCCGAGCCCGCGGCCCGGTTCCTCGAGCGGTTCCAGGACGTGAGCACGGGCGGGTTTCTCACGGCGGCCGACCCCGAGAGGGGCTTCCTCCCCGTCCTCGACGCCGTGGACATGGGGTCCACCTGCGCCGCGGCGCTGGGGATGATCTATTCCGGCCGGTGGTATGCGGCGGTCCGCGCGGGAGAGTTCCTGCTCGGGGCCCTTCGACGGCAGCCCCGGGCCGATGAGGCTTTCTTCTGCCGGTTTCGCTCCGACGGACAGCCCCTCACTGATTTCCCCGAGGGCGAGGCCTATGTGAGCGTCGTGCGCTACGCCGAGCCGAAGCAGGCCTACTGGTACTTTGGTTTCGCCGCCCGGATTCTCGCGCTGCTCTTCAGGGCCACCGCAAGGCCCGAGTTCTTGGAGGGCGCTCTCGAGTACGTTTCCCGATTCGACCGCTGCCACCAGGACCGCTTCGAGCACTGGGCCAACGACAAGATCGCCTGGGCTTCCGCCGCTCTCTACCAGATCACGGGTGAGAAAGCTCATCGGGAGCGCGTCGGTCGCGTCTTCAACCCCATCGTCGGCGCCCAGAGAACGGACGCTTTCTGGCACTGGAAGGCGTTTTTCGAAACCTACGAGGCACAGCCCAAGAGCATCGGAATCGAGCTCGCCCTGGAGTTCGCGTTCCTGCTGGACGAGATCGTCTCCGAGATCGAATCGCCTCGCGCTCCAGTTCGTTGAGCGGGCTCTCGGGGACTATTCGGCCTCGACCACCACCTCGGACTTCAGCGAGTTGGCGATGAAGCACTCGTCGTGCGCCGAGTGGTGGAGCGCTTGGAGCTCCGCCGCAGAGGGAAGCTTGTCCCCCGAGAACTGAATCCGGGGACGAAGCGTAATTCGGGAAATGAACAGCTTTCCTTCCGAGTTTTTCTCCATGACCCCGAAGGCCTCGTCCAGATAGCTCTCGACGACGAATCCGCGTTTCGAAGCGATGGACAGGAACCAGAGCATGTGACAGCTGGAGGCGGACGCCACCAGCGCCTCCTCGGGATCGACCGCTTCGGCCGCCGAGTACGGGAGTGGTACCACCGACGGGGATGCCGATGCCACGACCTTGGCCCCGCCATCGAACGACCACTCATGAACTCGACTGTAGCGGTTTCCAGAGAAAACCGCGCCGTTGCGCTGCCAGGCGATTCGAGCTTCGTACCGATGCACGATGAGACTCCTGTCCTGAGGTCGTTCATGCTACCAGAACAGCAAAGGCACCGGAACGGGCCTCATTTGCCCCGCGTAGCGGTTCCGCATATCGTCTCCGGGGCTCGTCCCTATGCTTTGGGTCTTTCTGGTCTACCTGGCGATCTTGCTGGTACTCGGCTTTGTCGCCGAGCGCTACACAAAAAGTCTCGAGGGGTTTCTGCTGGGCGACCGGAAGATGGGTCCCTGGCTCACGGCGCTCTCTTACGAGGCCACGGCCTACAGCGGCTGGCTGATGCTGGGTTTTCCCGGACGCGCCTTCAGCCGCGGATTCGCGGCGGTCTGGGCGGGAGTCGCTTGCGTCATCGGGGATTCGCTCAACTGGATCCTCGTCTCGCGCCGATTGCGCGACCAAACGGCCCAGCTGCGCGCGCTGACCGTGCCCGAATATCTGGAGCGCCGCTTCCCGAAACCCGACGGGCACGCGGTCCAGCTCGTGGCTTCGCTCGCCCTCGCTTTCTTCATGCTCATCTACCTCTGGGCGCAGTTCGTCGCGGCCGGCAAGGCGATGATGACGATGCTCGAGTGGGGGTACCTCCCGGCGGTGCTGCTCTCGGCGATCGTCATCATCTTGTATACGTTTCAGGGCGGCTACCGCGCCGTGGTGTGGACCGACGCCTTCCAGGCGGTGATGATGCTGACGGCGCTCGTCATTCTGCCCGTTGCCTGTTTCGTCAAGATGGGCGGATGGGACGGCGCTGCCGCGGCGCTCGCGCGCGCCTCCGCGGAAGCAGGCTCGGCCTCTCCACCCATTTCAACGAGCTCGCACCTGGGCTCGTGGTTCGCGGGACTCGTCGGCCTGTCGCTCTTCTCGTTTCTCTTCGAGGACGCGGGCCTCGGCGCCGGTTATCTCGGGCAGCCGCACATTTCGGTGCGGTACATGGCGATCCGCGACTCCCGAGATCTGAAACCGGCTTTCGTGCTTTCGATTCTCTTTGCGATCCTCGTTTGCGCCGGTGCCGTGGCCGCTGGGCTTCTAGGCCACGGGACGTTCTCCTTTGGTCACTTCGGGGACGTCGCCGGGGTCGCGGACCTGAGGCAGCCGCTCCACGATCCCGAGGAGGTCTTGCCTCGACTGGCGATGGCGGTACTGCCTCCGTGGCTCGCGGGCCTCACGATCTCCGCCATCATGGCGGCGATCATGTCCACGGCTTCCGGTTTCTTGCTCTCGGTCACGAGCTCCGTGACCGAGGATGTGTATCACCGTCTCGTCCGCCCCGCAGCGGGTCAGAAGGAGCTGGTCCTCGTCTCTCGCGCGGTGACGGTGGCCCTCGGCGTTTCCGCTCTGGCACTCGCCCTCGGCACGAATCCACTCGATCCTCAATCGACGGTGTACAAGCTCGTGCTCTACGGCTGGGGTGGGCTCGCCGGGTGTTTCTCGGCGCCCGTGACTCTCGCGCTCTTCTATCGAGGGATGACCCGCGCCGGTTGTCTCGCGGGAATGGTCTCGGGGGGGCTGACGGTGCTCGTGTGGCGCAACATCCCGGCGCTCTCGAGTGTCGCTTATGAAGTGCTTCCGGCGATGGCGGTCTCGGCGATCTCGATCCTGCTGGTGTCGCGCCTCACGAGGCCTCGGCCCTAGCGCGAGAAGCGCTCGAGCGCGAGCTTCGCGAGCTTCTTCGCCGACTCCGCGTCGGACGCCACGGCCTCGAGGCTGAATTCGTCCCGAACGACGAGCCTCAGCTTCGAAAGTCCGTCTTCGCCCTTGAACAAGACGGCGGCATCTCCGAACCCGGACGGGTTCTCGACGATTCTCTCGGTGTATCGAAGGAGCTCGTCATAGTCCTCGGGCGGATAGAGCCAGAGGGAATACCCGGGGACGGTTTGGGGCGAGCCTGGATTCGTGACGAGATAGGTGCAGCGACTGAATTCGTCCTTCGAGACGAAAGGCTTCGCCTGCTTCAGTTCCTTTCCAAAGAGCTTCGCTACGTCGGCCCCGGCAACGCGCTCGCAAACGTCGACCGCGGCGGGATCGCCAATCGGCTGCGCCGTCGCCATCAGCACCATAGCAAGCGAAAGAAGTCTCATCTGGGAATCATAATGCATTCCTCTTGGCACGTGACATCCCTCGGCCGCGGGTGCAGAATGACGCGGCCATGACTACCACCTTCCCTCTCCTCTTCTCACCGCAAAAACTGGGCCGCCACACGCTCAAAAACCGAATCTGCATGAGCGCCCACGCCGACGGTCTCGGAGAGCAGGGCCTCCCGACGGAGCGTGCCGTGCGCTACTACGAGACACGGGCGCGAGGAGGCGTGGGCCTCCTTATGTGCTTCGGCTCCTCGAGCGTCGACCCCAATAGCTCGGCGCGCGCCTGGAATGGCATAGAGCTCTTCGACGATCGGGTGATCCCCTACCTTTCGACCTTCTCGGAGGCGATCCACAAGCACGGCGTGCCCGTGGTCGCCCAGATGACCCACAAGGGCCGCCGCGGTCATAGCGAAGGCAACGACTTTCGTCCGCTGGTCGCCCCCTCGGCCGTCCGCGAGCCGAATCACCGGGAAACTCCGCACGTGCTCGAAAAGGAAACGATCGCCGAGCTCGTGCGCGCGTTCAGAGACGCCGCATTCCGGCTGAAGCAGGGCGGATTCGACGGCTGCGAGGTGATGGCGAGCGCCTGCCACCTGGTCGACCAGTTCTGGACGCCGCGGGTGAACCGCCGCGACGACGAGTATGGCGGCGACCTCTCGGGACGGATGCGCTTCGGGATCGAGGTGTTCCAGGCGATCCGCGAGCGCGTGGGACCCGACTTCCTCATCGGTATCCGGATGACCGGCGACGAAATGCTCGAGGGCGGCCTCGATCGAACGGCAGCCCAGGAGATCGCCCGGAAGCTCGACGAGCTCGGGGTTCTCGACTATTTCAACGTCGTGGGCGCGAGCTGCGAGACCTACACCACCGAGGGCTTGACCGTTCCCGACATGAGCTTTCCCGTGGCTCTGTTCACGGGTCTCGCTGCTTCGATCAAGGCTGTGGTCAGCAAACCGGTGATCGCGGCCGGACGCATCAACGACCCGGCGATCGCCGAGCGCGTTCTGAGAGACGGAGAGGCCGATCTCTGCGTCATGACCCGGGCCCTCATCGCCGACCCGGACCTTCCGCAGAAAACTCGAGAGGGCCGGCTCGACGATATAAGGCTTTGCCACGGGTACAACTCGGGCTGCATCGACCGCATTTACACGGGCAAGGGTGTCACCTGCGTGCAGAACGCCGTCGTCGGGCGGGAGCGCGAGTGGTCGGAGCTTCCGAAGGCGGAGCGGCCGCTCAAGGTGGTCATCGTCGGCGGCGGTCCGGCGGGACTCGAATGCGCCCGCGTCGCCCGGCTTCGCGGGCACTTTGTGGTGCTCTTCGAAAAGAACCAGGAGCTCGGCGGGCAGACGTTGATCGCGAAGAGAGCTCCCGCGCGGCAGGACTTCGACGGCGCCTGCCGCTACACATCGCGGCAGTGCGAAAAGCTCGGCGTCGATCTCCGCATCGGAGCGGAAGCCGATGCCGAGACGGTGTTGCGCGAATCTCCCGGCGCCGTCGTCCTCGCGACCGGCGCCCGCGCTCTCCGGCCCAGCATCCCCGGCATCGACCCTCACGGGATCAGTGCCTGGGACGTTCTCGCGGGGCGGAACCCCTCGGGCTCCCGAGTGCTGGTGATCGACGAGGAGTACGGGTACCAGGCGACCTCGGTCGCGGAGTTTCTGCTGGACCAAGGCAAGCAGGTGGCGATGGTAACGTCCGAGCGTACGATCGGGAGCTTCCTCGGCGCGACCTCGGCGCCGCCGATGTTCGGGAGGCTCTTCACCAAGGGAGTCACGCTCCATTGCCATCTGAGCGTGGTTGGACTCGAACCGGGTCGAGCCATCACCAGGAACGTTTGGAGCGGGCGCGAAGAGGTGCTGTCCCCGTTCGATGCCTTCGTCTATGCGTATGGCGGTGAAGCGGTGAGTGGTCTCGAAGTATCTCTACGCGGTCGCGTACCTCGCCTGGAGCTCGTCGGCGATTGCTACGCTCCTCGGACCCTGCAGCACGCGATCCTCGAAGGGCACAAGATCGCTCGCGCGCTCTAGATTCCGAGATGCGACAGCGATGGCTCCTCTTCGTCGCCGCGCTCGGACCCACGTCCTCCGCGGCCTACGGACAAACGCTCGTCTACTTCGGCACGTACACGGACGCGAAGAGCAAAGGCATCTACGTCTCGAGTCTGGATCCGAGCGGTCGGCTGACCGAACCGGAGCTCGCGGCGGAGACGGTGAACCCTTCCTTTCTCGCCGTCCATCCCTCCGGACGGTTCCTCTACGCGGTGAACGAGGTCGACGAGATCGAGGGGGAGGCCTCCGGGTCGGCGAGCGCTTTCGCGATCGACGCCGCATCCGGCCGGCTCCGATTCTTGAGCCGGTCTTCCTCGAAAGGCCCCGGCCCCTGCTACCTATCCCTGGACCGCACGGGCCGTCACCTGCTCGTGGCGAACTATGGCGGCGGGAGCGTCGCGGTACTCCCCGTGGGTACGGACGGCGCCCTCGGCCCCGCGACGGCGTCCGTTCAGCACCGGGGCTCCGTTGCGCCCCATGCCCACTCCATCGACGTCGACGCCGCGAATCGCTTCGCCCTCGCTGCGGATCTTGGCCTCGACCGGGTCTTCGTGTATCGCTTTGACCCCCTTAGGGGTGTGCTCGCCGCAAACGACCTTTCTTTCGTTTCGCTCGAGCCCGGAGCGGGGCCGCGGCACGTCGCTCTCCATCCCTCCGGGCGCTTCGCCTACGTTCTGAACGAGCTCTCGATGACCCTCACCGCCATGCGCTACGACGCCGATCGAGGCGCTCTCACCGCTCTTCAGACCGTCTCGTCGCTTCCGGATAGTGTCGCTGTCGCGGACGACTACGATGGAGCGGAGGTGCTGGTCCATCCCGGCGGACGGTTTCTCTATGCCTCGAACCGCGGGCACGACACCATCGCTGTTTTTGCCCTCGATGAGAGCGAGGGCACCCTGCGGCTTGTCGAGCACGTATCGACCAGGGGCAAGACGCCGCGCGGATTCGGCGTCGATCCGACGGGAGCGTACCTTCTCGCCGCGAATCAGGATTCCCACAGCGTCATCGTCTTCCGCATCGATCTCGGAACCGGACGGCTGACCCCGACGGGGCAAACGGTCGAGGTGCCGTCACCCGTCGCCGTCGCCTTCGTGAGGCACTAACATAGCCGCCGGCTTCAGTCCGGCCCAGGAGGGATACGACATGACTTCCAAGGACGATCTCGAGAAGGGCCGCCGCGTGAGCGGTTCCGTCAATCGCCGGGACTTTCTGAAGACGGTCGGAGTCACCACACTCGCGACCAGCGTTCTCAGCAGGGCCGACGCCGAAGCACAAGCGCAAAGGCAGGCGGGCGCTCTTCCCGCGGATGGCGGCGCGAGCTACAGCCCCATACCCCAGGAGATCGCGGAGAACCTCAGAAAGCGCGGAATCGTCGGGTACGCGGACCGGCTGGGCGCCGCGCCCGGCGAGACCATCCAGTTCATGGTGTCGAGCGAGCTCCCGAGCTATCGGGCGGATATCGTGCGGCTCATCCACGGAGATCCAAACCCCGAGGGACCGGGCATCAAAGAAATCGAGATCGCGACATCGGTCAGCCGCGAATATCCCGGCAAGCGCCAGGACCTGCCCATGGGTTCTTACGTCATCGTCCCCGACCATCCGGATTTGCGGATTCGAGGGAGCTTCACCCTCACCGCCTGGATCGCTCCGACGACGGTGCATCCTCGACCCGCGGAAGGAATTCTCACGAAGTGGTCCGGAGAGAACCAGAGTGGCTACGCACTCGTCATCGAGGAGGACGGGACGCTCGCGCTCAGGCTCGGCGAGGAGACACTGCGCGCCGGCGCTCCCCTGCGTCCTTGGGTTCCGGCGATTCCCGGAATGAACGAACGGCCGCAGGGGGTCAGCACCTCGTGGTACTTCGTGGCGGCGGCCTTCGACGCTCGGAGCCGAAAGGTGCTTCTCTACCAGCAGCCGCAGAACAACTTTCCCTTCGATCTCACTCGAAGCGTCGTGGAGCGGGAAACGGCGGCGAGTTCGGTCTCGACGAACGAGACACCGCTTCTGATCGCGGCCTTCTCGGCCGGGCGCGTGGGAGCCTCAGGCCACTACAACGGCAAGATCGATAACCCGCGGCTGTACGGGCGCGCGCTCAGCCGGGAAGAGATCGAGGCGATCGAGAGCGGCGGCGGCCCGACGGACGCGCTCGCCTCCTGGGACTTCTCTCTCGACATCGATTCCAACAGGATCTCGGATAAATCGCCCCGGAAGCTTCATGGGCGGGCGGTGAATCTACCGATGCGCGCGGTCACCGGACACAACTGGGATTCCTCCGAGCTCGACTATCGCCGCGCCCGCGATCGGTACGGCGCCATCTACTTTCACGACGACGACCTCGAAGACGCGCTCTGGGACGTCGGCTTCGAGCTTCGTATTCCCGACGACATGAGGAGCGGTCTCTACGCCGCCCGACTTCGAACGGGTGTGAACGAAGACTACGTTCCCTTCGTGGTGCGGCCGAAGAAAGGCGCTCCCACGTCGAAGGTGGCCCTTCTCATCCCCACGTTCAGCTACCTCGCCTATGCCGGAACCGGAACGAGCGGCATCCGGCCGATGAGCCTCTACTCGCGCCACAGCGACGGGAGCGGCGTCTGTTACTCCTCGCGCCTCCGCCCCATCACCAATATGCGGCCGAAGATCGACACCCGGAATCCCTGGCAGTTCATGGCGGACACCCATCTCGTGGACTGGCTCGAGGTGAAGGGGTTCGAGACCGACTTCCTCACGGACGAGGACCTCCACTTCGGGGGCGCCTCCGTCCTCGAGCATTACCGCGTCGTTCTCACGGGAACCCATCCCGAGTACTACTCGCTCGAGATGCTCGAAGGGCTGCGCTCGTACCTCGATCGAGGCGGGCGTCTCATGTACATGGGCGGCAACGGTTTCTACTGGGTAACTCCGATGGATCCCACGGGGCGCTTCATCGAGGTGCGGCGCCGCGACGGGACCGAGCATTGGCAGGGCGCGCCGGGCGAGCACCACCACAGCCTGACGGGCGAGCCCGGAGGTCTCTGGCGGTTTCGCGGAATGGCGCCCCAGCAATTCTTCGGGGTCGGCTTCACGGCGCAGGGATTCGACCGGAACTCGCCCTTCCGGCGGACGGCCGGGAGCTTCGATCCCCGCGCCCGATTCATCTTCGAAGGAGTGGGAGACGACGAGCTCATCGGCAACTTCCCCTCGCTGGTCCTGAGCTTCGGCGCCGCCGGCTCCGAGCTGGATCGCGCGGACTTCGCGCTCGGCACACCGCCCCATACACTGGTCCTCGCCTCTTCCTTCGGGCACTCCGACGAGTACCGGCACGTGGTCGAGCAGACCAACACCGCCAACTGGGCGAAGACCGGAGGGACGGAGAACCCTCTGGTGCGAGCGGACATGGTCTACCTCGAGTACCCGAACGGAGGAGGAGTGTTCTCGACGAGCTCCATCGCGTGGTGCGGAAGCTTATCGTTCAACAACTACAACAACAACGTTTCGCGAATCACCGAGAACGTTCTCCGGCGGTTCGCGGCGGTCGAGCCCCTCCCCGCGCCTTCGACGTCGACAGGAACCGAGGCGGCCTCGTGAAATGTGCCAGAATATGACGCCGTGGCACGATTGCACCTACGCCTGTCCGATGAGCTCGCCGAAGAAGTACGCAAGCGCGCGAACTCACGCAGCATGAGCGTATCGGCTTATCTTGCCGAGCTCGTGCGGAGCCAGGTGATGGACCCGTGGCCCGAGGACTTCTTTTCAAAGGTCGTTGGCGGTTGGGCCGGCGAGCCTCTCGCGAGATCGGAGCAGCCGCGGTTGGAGCGGCGCGAGGAGTTCACCAGATCTTGACTCGCTCGCCGGGGGCAAGCCACATCCCGTCGCCCTCCTTCACGCCGAAGGCCTCGAAGAACTCGGGAGAGTTTCGTAGAGGACCGTTCACGCGGAACTCCGGCGGCGCGTGAGGGTTCGAGAGCACGACCTGGCGCATCGCTTCCTCCCGATACCGGGAGCGCCAGACCTGAGCGTAACCGATGAAGAATCGCTGAGGGCCGGTGAACCCGTCGAGGACCGGCGCCTCCTTGCCCCCGAGCGATTTCAGGTACGCGCGGTAGGCGATGGCGATCCCCGTGAGGTCGCCGATGTTCTCCCCGAGGGTCAGCTTCCCATTCACGTGGAGATCCGGCAGGGCTTGGAATAAGTCCTGCTTCACCAGGGTGGAGGCGCTCTCCTCGTAGGCCGCCGCGTCGTACTCGCTCCACCAGTCGCGCAGGTTCCCATCCCCGTCGAACTGCCGTCCCTGGTCGTCGAAGGCGTGACCCATCTCGTGGCCGATCACCACACCGATGGCTCCGTAGTTGACCGCGTCGTCCGCCCGGTTGCTCCAGAGTCAGAGCGCCAGTTGTTCCTTGCGCAGGAAGTCCGGGTCGAGCGATTCTCGCCCGAGACAGAGGAGCTTCGTCTCCAGGCTGTCGACCACGAAAGAATCGAGCGTTCTCTCTTCCTCGGGCCCGAGACCCCTGAACTGCACTCCCAGCCGGTAGCGGAAGGATTCGTTCGTTCGGCTTCCCTCGGAGCGCCACGCGATACGGCCTTCGGTCGGCAGAACGCTCTCGTCGCGGGCGACGTTCGCCATATGCAACGTGAGGCTGGTATCGACTTCGAACCCATGGTCGCAATGCAGAAGAACTCCGCCGCGGCTCAAGTTTCCCACTAGAGCCCGGTGGTACTCCGACTCCTGCGCGACGACGATCTCGAGATCGGTCTGGACCCGCAGCCGCGCACGAGCCGAAACCAGCTCGCGGATCTGAACCGCAGTGTAGCGGCTCGCGGGCTCACGCGCGAGGCCGTCCTGGGCCATCAGCATGTCGTAGAAACGCTTCAGCTCGAGCCACCGGGTCTCCTGCGGCTTCGGCAGGACGCCGCGGGCGAGGGTCTTGGCCTCGTTGAGCGTCGCGTATTCCTGGATCAGATCGAGGAGCGTTTTCACGGCTTCTCCAATCGTAAACGACCGATTTCGATCCGGCAAGCCGCTGGGGCGCCCGGCGTTAAAGCCCCTTCGCCCTCGAGTTACCGGTGCTGGTAGATGTAGCGCACCAGCATGTACACCCAGTAGATGACGATAGACAGCGTGAGCGCCCGCCCGAGCTCGCGGAGCCGGTCGAGCCAACGCCTCTTCTTCTCCGCGGGCGCGAGCGCGTAGACGACGGCCATGATGGCGAGCAGCACGACGATGTTTCTCACTTTCAGCATGGTTCAGGGGCGCGACGGCGGAAGGCCGAGCCAGATGAGCCGCAGACAATCGAGCCGGAGGCCGGCTTCGGAGATCGCTTTCTCGATCTGCTTCATTCGCGTCTCCGCCCCCGCGACCTCTTTCGGATCCACGTGATCGTTTACCTCGGCGAGCGATCGAAGCCGGCCGGCCTCGGCCGCGAGGTTCTCCCGCATCTCCTCGAGGCTCGTCCGGATCGTCCGCGGGGCCTCCTTCTCCGCGAGGGCGCGCGCCTTTCCCAGCATACGGGGCACGAGATCTTCCAGGAAACCGAGATCGCGGAACCGAAGTTGCCTCCTCCCGTCCTGCAGGCGACCGTCGAGGGCGGAAGAAGGGAACGTCTCGGTCACGCCGGAGAGCCGGTGATCGACCACCACCCGGATCGGAGTCGGAGGGAGGAACCGGGAGACGTCGAGACCCGCCGGAGCTACGGTCTCGAGAACGAAGATCGCTTCGAGCAGAATCCCTCGCTCGGGTCCAGGCAGTACGGCAACGCTCGCGCTCGCCGAAGGATCCCCGAGGAGGAGATCGAGGACGCCGACCACCATCGGGTGGTCCCACGTGAGGAAGTCGAGCTCCCCCTCGCGCGTCGCCCGGCCGCGGTCGGAGGTCATCGTCACCTCATCCGCGCGAAGCCCGGGAAGAGTCGAGATCAAAAGCTTCGTCCCTTGACGGAGCACGAACGTTCGAGGCGCGATTGGCTCCAGGTCCACCCCCAGGTAGTCGAGGGCATCGGCCACGAATGAATCGAGAGCGGTGTCCTCGTCCCATTTGTGAATCTCCGCGATGAGCGATTCCGCCGCCCGCGAGAGGTTCGAGCCGAGCTCCAGCAGACGATCCCGCCCCGCCGCGAGCTCGCCCAGCACCCGCTCCCTGACCCGGCGGGTCTCCGCGAGAAAAGAATCGAACCCTTCCGGGAGTGCTTTGGGGTCGTCCCGCTCCCGGTTCTCGATGTGAGCCGCGGCAAGGCGAAATAGCTCCGACCCGAGCTCGTCGAAGGCGGCGGCGCCGGGGAGGCTCGTCTCGAAGGCGCCGAGCCCCTCGTGGTGGAACCGGAAGAGCATCTCCTGAGCGGAGCCGGGAAGATACGGGACGTGGATCGAGACTTCGTGCTCCTGTCCGATCCGGCAGAGCCGCCCGATCCGCTGCTCGAGAAGCTCTCCGCCGGGAGGAAGATCGAAAAGAACGAGATGGTGGGCGGACTGGAAGTTCCGCCCCTCGCTTCCAATCTCCGACGAGAGAAGGGCCTGCGCCGAGTCGCGGCCCTCCGCGAACCACGCGGCGTTGCGGTCCCGCGACAGAAGGGAAAGCCCCTCGTGAAAGAGCGCTACGGAAGCCGGGCTCGTCCTCCGCAGCGCTTCGTGAAGCGCCATCACCTTTTCCTTGAAGCGGCAGATGACGAGCACTTTCTGAGGCGCCACCTCGCGCAAGAAATCGGAAAGCCACAGGACACGCGCGTCGAAGAAGTACGGGTATTCGGAGAGCGCCTCGCCGCCCCCGTCGGAGACGAGCTCCTTCGCGAGCTGGGTCCACTGCGGGATCTCGCGGCCCTGAGGCCAAGAGAGCCGCGACACCTTCAGCTTCCGCTCCGGGAACTGCGCCAGCACCGAGCGCGCGTTCCGGAACACGACGCGGCCCGGCCCATGCTGATCCACGAGCGCGTCGAGAAGCGGACCGCGAGCGGCCTCGTCTCCGGATCGAAACCGCCTCAGGAGTCCTCTCAGGGTCTTCGCCGCTCTAGGAAGAATCGCCTGCAGCTCTTTCGCTCCTTTCGCGGTGAGATCCTTCCCCTCGAGGATCCGGGTGGCGATCCTCGCGACCGCGCGGAAGCGCGTGCGATCCTTCCTGTAGCTCCGGTAGCTCGGGTAGCGCTCGGGGTCGAGAAGCCGAAGGCGCTCGAAGTGGCTTTCCTCTCCGAGCTGCTCGGGGGTCGCCGTAAGCAGAAGGACACCGCGCGTACGGGCGGCGAGCGACTCGACGAAGAGGTACTCGGGAGCGGGCCGGATGAGGTGGTGGGCCTCGTCGACGACCAGCATGTCCCAGCCCGCCGCCTCGGCCTGTTCGCGCCGCCTGCCCTCGCGGGCGAGGAATGCCGTCGCGGCGATCACCGTCTGGACGAGCACGAAGGGATTCGCCCCGTCCCCGGCCTCGGCTTCGCGGCAGTAGCTTTCGTCGGCGATGGTGAAGGAGAGATGAAATCGCCGGAACATCTCGACGAACCACTGATGCACCAGCGGCTCGGGTACGAGGATCAGGACGCGCGAGGCCTGGCCGCACCGCAGAAGACGATGGATCGTGAGTCCCGCCTCGATCGTTTTCCCGAGGCCCACCTCGTCGGCGAGAAGGGCGCGGGGCCGCGCGCGGGACGCCACCTCTCGCGCGATTCCGAGCTGGTGCGGGATGAGCTGGATCCGGCCCCCGAGAAACCCGCGCGCTTCCGATCGGAGAATGGCGTGACGGTGGACGAGGGCGCGGCGGCGAATGTCGAAGCCCCGGCTCTGGTCCCAGAGCCCGGCGAGGAGGCGGCCCTCGGGCTTGCTGAACGTGAGACTCCCCGAGAGATCGCTCTCGGGGACGCGGCGGGAGCGGTCCTGGTAGATGAAGAGCCCGCCGCGCTCGACTACCTTCTCGATTCTGAGCCGGCGCCCGCGCTGGTCTTCGATCTCATCGCCCACGCGGAAGGCAACGCGGCGGATCGGGGCTCCGCCCGACGCGTACCGGCGCAGGGTGTCGCTCGCGGGAAACCGCAGCACCAGGCTTCGCTTCTCGATGTGCTCGACTCTGCCGAGACCGAGCTCCGGCTCGGCCTCGCTCACGAAGCGCTGGCCGAGGACGTAGGGCGACATCGCCGTATGTTATCTCGCACTCAGTCTCTCGAGCGACGGTGCGCTCGGCCTTTGCTTTCGGTATTCTGGAGCTACATGCGCGCCCTCGTTCTCACTGTCCTCTCGATCCTCGCCTGGTCGTCCTGCAAGCGCGAGATCGTCCCCGAAGCCTACGTCCCCACGGGCGCCCACGATGCTTACCGCCACGCCCTCGCCCAGGCGGGGCTCGACCGCACCGCCCTCGGGCGCGACTGGGCGAAAGCGGCGGAGTTCGCGCTTCGCTCCGCGACCGAGGTGGCGGCGCCTTTCGAGGAGACGTTCTACGTGGACTCCGGGGAAGCCTTTGCGCTCGGCTATCGCTTCTCGGTGAAGCGCGGGCAGAGAACGGAAGTGAAGCTCGAGATCGACCCACCGTCGGACTGGCGAATCTTCCTCGATCTCTTCCGGGCGGTGGGGGAAGGCGACGACGGACCGGCGCCCGTCGCGACGGGAGGAGAGGGAGATTTCCGTCTCGCCTTCGAGCCGCGCAAGGACGGCGACTATCTCCTCCGCGTGCAGTCCGAGCTTCTCCGCGGCGGGCGCTGCACTGTCGTCATTCAGAACGTCGCGTCTCTCGAGTTCCCGGTCGCGGGACTGAGAAGCCAGGCGATTGGGAGCTCCTTCGGGGCGCCGCGAGAGGGCGGCCGCCGCACTCACCACGGTGTCGACATCTTCGCCCCGCGGGGCACCGAGGTGCGGGCGACGTCGCGCGCTCGCGTGCGAAGGGTGGACGATTGGAGGCTCGGGGGCCGCGTCATCTGGCTCGAGGATCCCGAGCGGGACCTCCGGTTTTATTTCGCCCACCTCGAAACCCAGGACGTCATCGAGGGGACATGGGTCGCGCCCGGAGACCGCATTGGAACGGTGGGAAACAGCGGAAACGCGCGGACGACGCCGACCCATTTGCACTTTGGAATCTACGTCCGTGGAGAAGGGCCGATCGACCCTCACCTTTTCCTGTATCAGCCGCCGACGAGCCCTCCCCCTCTCCGCGTGGATCGAGGAACACTCGGCGGATGGGTTCGGACCCGAGCGAAAACCGTGCCGCTCCTCGCGCGACCTCGTAAAATCTCCGAGGGCAAGATCTCCGAGGACGCCGAGGTCGCTCTCCTCGAGCTCCCACCGGGAACGCCGCTTCGGGTCTGGGGCGCCACCGGGTCGATTCTTCGGGTGGAGGTTCCCGGAGGGATGATGGGTTTCGTCGCCTCCACGGAAACCGAAGCTCTCGAGCCTCCGCCCCGAGGATTTCCCCCCGGAGAGCGATGGGAAAAGCCGTCACCTCAAGTCACTGGCGAGTGACGCGAAGGCCACTATCCTTGCTTCCATGTTCGAGGCTCATGCCGGTGCCGACCGGGTTGGAACCTTCTCCCCCGTCGTCCTCACTCGAATCCTGAAACTGACCGCGGACGAGGCGCGCTCGGGAGCGCTCCAGGTGGTCTCCGGCCCCTCGGCGAAGACCGTCCACTTCGAGCACGGCTCGGTCCGGTTCGCGGCCAGCAACATCCGCAAGGACCGCCTCGGGGAGAGCATGCTCGCCCACAAGTTCATCTCGAGCCAGGACTACGAGCGCGCGGTCGTGAAGATGAAGAACGACCGGTGCCGGTTCGGCGAGGCGCTGGTCTCTCTCGGCCGCCTCACCGAGCGGGAGGTACACAAGGAGCTCGCCATCCAGGTGCAGCGGATCGTGCTCTCCCTCTTCCGAATTCCCGAGGGAACCTACAGCTACGACGACTCCTCCGACGACGCCGCGGTCGCCTCGGCTTTGCCCTTCGGGCTCCCGGTTCCGCCGCTCATGCTGAAGGGGCTCCGGGCGATCGATGACGGAAAGCTGATCCTTTCCGTGCTGCCCCCCGCGAGTACCCGCGTCCGCGTCGCTCCGGCGCCCCCGAAAGGTGTCCCGATGAACAAGCTCTCGGACGAGGAGCGGTCGGTTCTCCAGATCGCGGGAGAGGGAACGGAAATCGGAGACATCGTCCGGCGGAGCGAGCTTGGCCAGAGCGCGGCCTTCCGGAGCTGCTTCATCCTGCTCTCTCTGGGTTTGCTGGAGCCCGTTGCCGACGACGTCGCGCCGGCGGCCGCTTCGGCTCCCGAGTCAATACCGCCGATCGAGCCCACGGACCCGCGCGACGAGCCCTGTCGCGACCTCATCGTCGCGCAGTTCGAAAAGCTCTCGGTAGTCAGCGAGCGCGACCTTCTCGGTATCCGGGGAGACGCGAGCCACGAGCAAGCGCTCGAAGCCTACGAGACTCTGAAAGCCGAGTGGGCGGAGGTCCGAGAGCAAACCAGGGACGAAAAGCTCGTGGACAAGGTCGACGCCATCGAGCTTCAGCTGGCAACGGCCTACGCCCGCGTCCGGCTCGAGCTCGACAGCCGCTTTCATGAGAACCCAGCCCCCGATCCCCCGGACACCGGTCGCCGCGAGCGCGTCGAGCAGCTCGCGCGCGACGCCCGGCTCCACGTCCAGGTGAGAGACTGGAACGGAGCGGTTCCGCTCCTCCACGAGCTCGTCGTTCTCGAGCCTCAGCGAGCCGAGTTCCAGGCTCTTCTCGGCAAATCCATGCAGCACGTTCCCGCCATGAGGAAGAACGCCGAGCAGCATTTGCTCGAGGCGGTGATGCTCTCTCCCGAAAACGTCTCGCATCGGCTCGAGATCGCTCGCTTCTATCTGACGGGCTCCAACCGATCCCGGGCTCGCGGCGAGATTCATGCGGTCCTCGCGATGGATCCCGGAAACGAGGAAGCCCACCGCCTCGCGGCGTCCCTTCGCGATCCCACTCCGATGCAGAAGCTTTTCAACAAGGTCTTTCGTTGATCCTGCTGGAGCAGGAGGATAGGATCCATCTCCCGATACGGAGTGAAGCACGTAAACGGGGCCGTTCAGTCGCTCCGCGCGTTGCACCGTCATTCGTCGAAGAGGTCGAACCCACCTCCCGAAGAAGGCCATTCCCCTTCAGAACGTAGCTTTTTTCCCCCAGCATCCCTCCTGCGCTTTGGGCCCGTGTCCGCCGAACCGTTTGACGCGCCGTGATTTTCTCGACGGGAACCGGACCCAATGGCCCGGCATACCACTTGCAAGCTCGTCCGCTCGACCGAGGATAACCTTAATGATAAGGCGCAGCCGGAGGCTACGGCGTGGTAACGCCACAATCGTCGCGCTCGTCGCGGCCTTGCTCCTCGTGCGCCCCGCCAGGGCGGCCGCCCCGCTAATCGGAACGTCGACCGCCGGCGATCCGATGAATACCGGCAGCAAGTACTTCACCCATTACACCAACGGCCACTATTGGGTCGCGTTCGACAACGGCGGTGTCGGGTGCTCCTTCTACAGCTCGCCCGACGGCGTGACCTGGACTTCCCAGGGGACGATCTTCACCGTCAATCCGAACAGCTTCGCCAACGAGTGGGCGGTTCGCTATCTCGGCAACACGATCATTGCCGCTGCGTTCGACGGCACCAACACCCGCTACTACCGGAGCGGGACCCTCAACAACAACGGCACGGTGTCCTGGAGCGCCCAGACGGCGGCGGGGCCCGCGGACGCCACCTTCAACTCGCTGAGCCTTCTCATCGCCAACGGTCGGCCCATCATGTGGCGCGACGACGCCGCCGCCGGAGGGGGCGGAGCCTTCTGGCGCGGAAGCGCGATCGCGAGCCCCACCTGGACCAAGACGGCCGCCAACTCACCGGCAATGAGCGTGGGCGTTGCCTCGATCGGGATCTTCACCGCCGGCGCGGTCTTCCAGACCGGCGGCGCGAGTCCCGACGACCTGATCGTCCTGCGTGCGACCACGGTCACTCCTTATCCCGGCTCCACCGGCAGCAACCGCCTGGTGGCGATGAAGTGGAACGCGGGCACCGACACCTACGACGCCTCGTGGTACAACGTCTCGACTCTGGGCGGCACCATCCCCGGAGGCGAGAACGCGACCACCGAGGTTCAGGTGAACGGCGACAACCCCAACCAGAAGCTCTTCGCCGCGGTGCGAGATTCGACCGGTAACGTCCACGCGGTGTACGTGAACCGCAACGGCGACATGGTTCACTACGAGAAAACGGTCGGCTTCAACAACTCCTGGTCCCGCATCTCGCCCGGCATCAACCCTCCGGCGGAGAACATCGACATGGTGGCGCTCACGGCGCTCCCCGGCGGAAACCTGTATCTCTTCTACTCTAAGGGCGACAAGAAGATCTACTACCGCCGCCTCGATGGGGCGACCTGGGGAGGAGAGAGTTTGCTCCAGGATGTGAGCGCCACGAACCTCCGGGGTGCTCTCGCGCCTATGGAGTCGGCCAGCGACTGCTCGGTCGGCCTCGCCTTCATCGAAGGATCGGGCACGTTCAACATCCGCTTCACCCTCGGCGTCGGGAGCTGCTCGAGCCTCCACACGTCCGAGGGGGCGGGCACTGTCACCGTCGAGGCGCCCGGCAGCTTCGAGATGACCTTCGACACGGTCTACGGCGGCGGCATCCACACCTTCTTCGACCTGGCCGAGGACCCGGCGAACGATCTGGCCGGGGGAGCGGCCAACCACACCATCCTGCTCACGGAGGAGCTTCAGTCGGCGGGCACCTGGTACCGGAACGACGGGGGAGGGGCGCAGGGGCAGAAGCTCGACCTCCTGGAGGCTACGTCGACTCGGATGAAGGTGCGGGCGGAGGCGTTCTTCAAGGAAAACCCGACGAATGTCCTGAGAGGTCTCAAGGCGGTCGGTGACTACAGCGTCTATCCGTCCGGCCGGACCGCGATCGAGTGGAGCCGCTCCACGACGGTTCTCGTGCCCTACAACGACGACGAGATTCTGGATCTCGTCGTGCACCACAAGAGCTTGCCGGACGTCCTCGGTAACTGGGTCACCTACAGCGAAACCGGTTTGCTGCCGCCGAACCAGGGTGGAGGAGCGCAGGACTTTCTTCTTTCTCAGATCGAGCAGACGGGCGTCAAAACCGACTTCCTCCTCATCCGGAACCAGGACTGGGCGATCGGGAATGGGATCGTAAGGTCGGCGACGCCGGCGGAGGAGAGCCTCCAGGTCTACTGGGACACGAACGTTCTGAGCAGCTACCCCGCGGGCTACAGCGACGTGGCGAGCCTCCTCCTCTACTTCAAGCCCACGAGCTTCATCGATCACAACGACAACGCGGTGAAGTCCCGGCGCGACGACTATCGCTCCCCCGACGTGCTCTCGGGCTTCACCGCGGGGGGCGGGTGGCTCGACCTGGACGAGTACACCTCCGCGGGCGACTTCTATAACGAGGCTGAGGCCGCTTACGCTCTGGAGCTGAACCCCGTCTCGGGGCTGACCTTCGACATCAGCGGGAGCGCTCTGACGCCTCGCCACGCTCCCGTATTCAAGATCCGCCAGTGGCGATCGCTTCAGGACCCGCAGACGGTGACGGTCGCGGGGGCCACCAAGACCAACGACGTGGATTACAAGGCGGACGTGAAGCCCATCTCGAGAGCGCATTGGGCACAGGATCTCCTCTGGCACTCGACGCTTCAGACCGCGGGCGCGGTCACCGCCCCGGACGTGGGCTCGGCCGGCGCCGTGGGCGGAGGCGCGGGCTTCGTCCTCGCGCGCTACGGCAGCGGCGCCTCGGTGCCTACGGACGGCGATTGGATCGAATTCCCCACCGCGGGGAACTTCGACAAGGCGAAAGGCGCGATCGAGTTCTGGTTCCAGCCGACCTACGACAGCACCGACGGGATCCAGAGGGACATCGCGGGTTTTTCCGTGGATGCTTCGAACGGCTGGTTCCTCCAGAAGACGCTGACGGACAACCGGCTTCACTTCCGCATCGTGGCGGGCGTCACCTGCGACCTCTTCGTGCTTCCGGCGAACTACAGCTGGCGCGCCTATGACTGGGTCCACTTGCGCCTCGAGTGGGACGACACCGCGCCGCCCGGGACCCAGCAGAGACTCTTCATTAATGGAAGCGAGCCGGCCCACACCAACCCGGTCTCGGACTACAACGCGGCATCCTTGTCAGTGGGGCCGATCTTCTATCTCGGGAACAACAACAACGGGAGCCCGAACTTCGGGCCTGGAATCTACGACGAGTTTCGCAGTTACGGCACTTCGGCGTCGACACCGGCCCTGCTCGCCTATGGCGGCCTCACGACGAACGGGAGCGAGAACCTGGCGGACCTCAACCGGAACTTCACGATGAGCTTTACCGCGGTGGACGCGAGCCGCCGCGGCCGCCACCTGTACCTGGGCTCAGACTCGGAATTTCGCGGACTGAACGTCGCGCTGGCGACGGCCGGAGCCGGGACGGCTCCCGATCTACAGTGGCAGTACTGGGACGGAACCGCGGGCGCCTGGGCGTCCCTGGAGACGGGCGGGTTCACCGACCAGACGAACAACCTCACCAAGAGCGGGACGATTTACTGGACCGCCGACCCGGCGAACTGGGCACAGTACTCGGTGAACGGAGGACCGGACCTCTATTACGTGCGCGCCTATCTAGCCTCGGGCAACTACGCGACTCAGGCACCCATCGAAGCGGTCATCAAGACGGACATCCTTCTGTTTCAGTACTGCGCCGACGTCAATCTGGCTTCACAGACGTTCTCCTTCACGACACCGCCGCCGACGGCGGTTGCGCTCTCGTCGTTCGAGGCGCGCGGCCTGGAGGGATCGGTGGAGCTGACCTGGCGGACGGCGTCAGAGCTGAAGAACCTGGGGTTCCATCTGTACCGGGCTGGATCGGCGGAAGGACCTTACGAGCGGATCACCGAGAGAGCGATCCCCGGCCTCGGCTCGTCGCCCTCGGGTGCGGACTATCGCTACGTAGACGCGGGTCTCACGAATGGCACGACGTACTACTACGAGCTCGAAGATATCGAGACGTCGGGCAAGGCGAAGCGTCACGGACCGGTTTCCGCAACTGCGATCGCCGGAGTATCCCCGTCGCCCGGAAGCCCCCCGGTGGAGCTGACCCACGGGGATCCGACGTCGACCTCGATTCGGGTGGTGGAACGAAACGCGCGCGGGGTGCTGCTGGAGCTCGTGACTCCTGGTTTCACCGCGGCACCCGAAGCCGACGGCTCGGTTCGGATTTCGATTCCCGGATTCGCGGAGGCGGAGCCGGGAAGCCCGGGGATACCGGTTCTGAGGAGTTGGGTGGAGCTGGAGTCGGGGCGGGGCGTTCGCATTACCTCGGTGCGTGCGGAGCAAGTCGAGGTCTTCTCTTCTCTGCGGCCGGCCGCCGCGGGAGCTCCGGACGCCGTGGCAACCCGCTTCGGGACGGTGGTCGCGGGACGTCGAGCGCGGCGCGAGGGAGCTTCCTTCCGCGGGCCGGGACTCTACCCGGAGGAGCTGGCGCGCCTCGTAGAGGTCGGCTATCAAGGCGAAGCGAAAAAAGCGCTCGTCGAGCTTTCTCCCTTGCGCTGGAACCGTACGACGGGAGAGCTCGTGCTCGCGCGGAGGCTCCTGGTCCGGCTGGCGTTTTCCGGCCGCGACACGCCTTCTCGCGGAAGAAGAGCGGGCGACGAGGCGAGGACGGTGGCGCGCCGGCTTTCGACGCGCGAGCGAGGATTGTACGGGGTGAGCCTCGACGAGCTTCTGGGGCGAGGAAGAAACTTCGGAGCGCTGCGGTTGAGCCGGCAGGGAGAGACGGTAGCGATCCATGTCGAGCCGGCGAGCTCGATGCTCTACTTCGTGAGCGAGGGAGCATCAGCCAACCCGTACGGGGACGAAGCGGTGTACGAGCTCGAGCTGAAAGCGGGCGGGGCGACGATGCCGGCCGTCCCGGCCTCGCCTTCGGGAACCGCGGTCTCGTTCTACTGGCAGACAGAAGCCCGAGAGGAGAATCGATACTACCAGGCGGGGCTCGTGGAGGCGGGAGACCGCTGGTTCTGGGACCTTTTGTTCGCGCCCGTTTCGAAGAGCTACCCCTTCGAGGTCACGGCTCTCGCTTCGACCCCCGAACCGGCGCGAGTTTCGTTATGGCTTCAGGGCGTGAGCGACCTCGGAGAATCCCCGGATCATCATCTGCGGTTGAGCGTGAACGGGACGTTTCTTTCGGAGTCGACGTTCGATGGCAAGAACCCGCTGGAGGTGACGGCGGAGATTCCCGCGGGAGCGCTGAGAGAGGGAGAGAACTCCCTCGAGATCGAAAACGTCGGTGACACCGGGGCTTCCTACTCGATGGTGATGCTCGACCGCTTCACGGTCTCGTACCCGCGGAGACTCGTGGCCGAGGCTGGCCTTTTGGAAGGAAGCTTCAGCGCCTCGGGTGTCGCGGAAGTCCAGGGGCTGGGAGGCGGCGCATTCGTTCTGGACGTAAGCCAAAAACCCGAGCGATGGCTCGGGACGAAAGACCACTTTTCCGTCGAGGCCGGCCGGAGGTATCTCGTCGTGAGCCCCGGCGCGGTACGAAAGCCCGAGCTCGAAGCCGTCCCGCGCAGCCAATTGAGAAGCTCGCGCAATCGGGCGGACTACCTGGTCATCGGTCCTGAATCGTTCCTCGATGCCGTCGAGCCGCTTCTGGCTCAGAGGCGCAGTCAGGGGCTGAGAAGCCGTGCGGTATCGATCGAGGACGTCTACTCCGCGTTCGGGTTCGGAGAGACGCGGCCCGAGGCCATCCGGGAGTTTCTCTCCTATGCCTACCACCACTGGCAGAAACCGTCCCCGCGCTACGTTCTTCTCGTGGGCGACGGGACCTACGATTTCAAAGATAATTTGAAGACCGGAGTGAAGAACCAGGTTCCGCCCCTCATGGTAAAGACGTCGTACCTGTGGACGGCGTCGGATTCGAGCTACGCCGCGGTGAACGGAGAGGACATCCTTCCCGACATCGCCATTGGAAGGCTCCCCGCGGCAAGCGTCGGAGAGGCGCGGGTGATGGTGGAGAAGATTCTGATCCGTGAGAGCTCCGGGTCCTTCACCGATGGCCCCTTCGTGCTGGCGGCCGACAACGCCGACGAGGCGGGCGACTTCGAGGCGGGCGCCGATGACATCGCGGCGACGGTGCTCGCGGGCCGAGAGCCGCGAAAGATCTATCTGAGCCGCCTGGGAGCCGAGGCCGCGCGCAACGAGATCGTCATGGCCTTCGACGAGGGAGCGGGGTTATGGAGCTATCTGGGGCACGGAGGCATTCACCTCTGGGCCCAGGAGGACATCTTCGACACGCCGAAAGTCAGCGCCCTCGCTCCGCAACCGCAGGTGCCCCTGGTGCTGACGATGAACTGCCTCAACGGGTATTTCCATTTCCCCTACTTCGACTCTCTCGCCGAGGCGCTGGTAAAGGCGGAAGGCAAGGGCGCCGTCGCGGCCTTTTCGCCGAGCGGGCTCTCCCTCGATGAGCCGGCGCACTTGTATCACCGGCTACTCCTTTCGGAGCTCCTCTCCGGAAGGCACCGGAGGCTAGGCGACGCGGTGCTCGCCGCCCAGGCAGCCTACGCCGACTCCGGCGCTTTCTCCGAGCTTCTCAGAATCTATCTCCTCCTCGGAGACCCCGCCATGAGCTTGCGTTAGGCCTCAGCTCTCCCCCGTTCTTGGATTTTCCGCCGGCGACTCGGCTACCATTGCCGCCCATGAAGTCGGGAAAGCTGCGGGTCGCGGTCCTGGGCGCGGGCAAATGGGCGGAGCACGCCCACATTCCTGGATGGCTGCGCGACCCTCGAGTCGAAGTCGTGGTTCTCGCGGACGTGGTGCGGGAGCGCGCGGAGGAGCTTGGAAGACAGCTTTCGATCCCCGAAGTGACCACGGACTGGCAGGCCGCGATCTCGCGGCCCGACGTCGACGTCGTCGACGTGGTCACCCCGTCGCATACGCACTTCGAGCTCGCGATGGCCGCGATCGAGTCGGGAAAGCACGTTCTCTGCGAGAAGCCGGTCGCCTACGATTACCGGGAGACGCTGCGGGCATCGGATCTCGCGCGGAAGAAAGGCCTCAAGACCAAGCTCGGGTTCACGTTCCGCTACAGCCCCGGCGTTCAGTACGCGCGGTCGCTTCTCGACGAGGGCTTCGTCGGCCGGGTGTTCTTCTTCAACGGCTACGAACAGAACTCCCAGTGGCTCGACCCAGCGGAGCCTCTCCGCCAGGCGGATCCCGAGGCCGACCCGAAAGTCCTCCAGACGTCGTCGCTCGAGGGCTACGGGGCTCCGATCATCGACATCGGCCACTGGTGGGTCGGCGCCGATCTCGCGCGGGTGGTCGGGGTCATGACCAACTTCATCCCCGAGAGAATGGTGCGAGGGCACGAGGGGATGAGGCGCATGAACGTCGATGACGGCGATATCTTCATCGGCGAGCACGTGAACGGCTCCCTGACCTCGATCCAGACGAGCTTCGTCACCATCGGCAACTACCCTGGAGTCGAAGCCCGGATCTATGGAGAGCGGGGTGCCATCATCTGCCGGCTGGTCGAAGAGCGGGGCGTCGCCGAGACCATTCGTGTAGCGACAAGAGACGAGGTCGAGTTTCGCGAGCTCCCGATTCCGGAGCTTTTCTACCCCGCGGGAGGGCACGCGCGAGAGTCCTGGCGAAGCCTCTTCTACGCGAACCTCATCAAGGACTTCATCGACGAGATCCTCGAGGGTGGCGAGCGCAATCAGGGAGGATTCGCCGATGGCGCCTGGGTGCAGGAGACCATCAACGCCGTGGAGCTGTCGTTCCACGAGCGCCGCTGGGTCTCTCTCCCCCTCGGCGGTTCTTGAATGCCTCTCCGCAAATGGCTTGACCGTTTCTTCGATTCGTACTATCGGCGCCACCCGGTCAACGCGACGTTCATCGGGCACCACGAACACGACCACCGGCTCCCTGATTTCTCCGAGGGCGGATCCGCCTCGCTCCTCGCCGAGCTCGCCTCCCTCCCCGTGGAGGAGCTGACTCCTGTCGAGGAGATCGACCGCGAGCTCGCCCGCGGACATCTCGAGATCGAGGCCTGGGAGCTCGCCTCCGGCCGCCTCCATGAGCTCAATCCCGCCTGCTACACGGGAGAGGCCATCTTCGGCGTCTTCTCCCTCCTGCTCCGGGATTTCGCTCCCCAGGACGAGAGATATCGAAACGTCGCCGAAAGGCTCGCAGCGATTCCCGCCTTCCTCGATCAAGGAAAGAGAACGCTACGCGCCGCCCCACGCCCCTGGACCGAGCGAGCCCTCTGCGAATGCGAAGGAGCCATCGATTTCTTCGACCACGGTCTACCGCGGCTCGAGGGCTCGACCCTCCTCGCTCCACCGGCCGCCGAAGCTCGCCAGGCTTTCATGTCCTTTCGCGACTACCTGGAGCATGAGATCGAAGAGGCTCCGACGGGCGCTCATGCCTGCGGGGAGGAGGCGTTCGATCTTCTTCTGCGCAAGGCGCATTTTCTCGAAGAGTCCGCCTTTGAGATCGCCGCCCGCGCCCGCGAGGCGCTGCGAGGCTCGCAAAGCGAGCTCGAGTCCGGCGCTCCGAAGTTCGGGTCGAGCGACTATCGCGAGGTGCTCGCGCGCCTCGAGGACATTCGTTCTCCGCGAGAAGACACGTACCAGAGGTGCCGAGAGCTCTGGGAGGAAAGCCGGACTTTCGCGATCGAGCGCGGGCTCGTCACCTGGCCCGACTATCCCGTCGATTTCGTCCCCCAGCCCGCGTGGGCGCGAGAGGCAGCGCCCAAGCTCTACTTTCTCTTCTATCGATCGCCGGCGCCCCTCGACGCTCTTCCCCGAGTCGACCACTTGGTGCCTCTCGCCGAGTTCGGGATGGCGGAGGCGGTCATCAAGCTGAACCACGTCGTCCACCATGCCGGCCTCGGACACCACGTTCAGAACTGGCACGCCTCACGCGCTCCGTCGAGAATCGGCCGCATCGCCGCCGTCGACGGCGCCTATCGCATCGCCATGCTCTGCGGGGGCACGATGGCCGAAGGGTGGGCGTCCTACGCCACCGAGCTGATGGACGAAGCAGGGTTTTTGACCCCGCTCGAATCCTACGCCGAGCACCACGCCCGTGCCCGAGCCGCCGCGCGGGCGATCGTCGACGTCGAGCTGCACCTTGGCCGCATGAGCCTCGAGGAGGGCGAGACCTTCTATCGAGTGCACACGAACATGAGCGAGACGGCAGCGCGCTCCGAGGTGACGAAGAACAGCATGTTTCCCGGCGCCGCTCTCATCTACTTCGTCGGGTCGCGCCTCATCCGCGAAATCCGACGGGAGCACGAGAGCCGGCTCGGGCTCCGCGGCTTCCACGACCGTTTTCTCTCCCACGGCTCGATTCCGGTGGCGATCCTCGGTCGCACCCTGCGGCTTCCGACCACCGATCGTTCCATCAGAGCGAACGCGACGTAGATACCGCCCGTGGGCGCCTTGCCGGCCCTGCCGCCGCCGGCCGCGATGACGACGAACTGACGCCCCTCGGCCTCGAAGGTCGAAGGGGTCGCATTCCCCGCAAAGGGCAACGTCCATTCCCAGAGCAGCTCTCCCGTCCGCTTGTCGAAGGCGTGGAGCTTTTTGTCGTAGCTCGTGGCCCCGATGAACAGAAGGCCGCCCGCCGTCACGATCGGACCTCCGTAGTTCTCGCTCCCGGTGTTCTTCATGCCCTTCGCGGCGAGCTCCGGATATTCTCCGAAGGGGATCTGCCACGCATACTCACCGGTGGTCAGGTCGATGGCGTTCAACGTTCCCCAGGGCGGTGCGACTGCGGGGTAACCGTCCGGATCCAAGAATCGTTTGTAGCCCGTGAACCGGTATGGTTGGGTGACGGATTCAGCCTCGCCCGAAGCCGAGTCTTCACCGGTGACCAGATACTCCACGATGGCGTCTATGGATTTGTCGCCGAGATCCGGTAGTCCCGGCATTCGCCCCGCCCCCTCCCGAAGGATCGCCGAGAGCTCGGGCCGCGACCGGCGCGAGCCTACCCCCGCGAGCGAGGGGATCGAAGGCGGCGCTCCCGAGCCGTCGTCGCCGTGGCAGGACGCGCACTCGCGCAAGTAGAGCGCGCGCCCGCCAAGGCCGAAGTCACTCGGCGCGAGGCGTCCCGTCCAGGCGAGGTCGTTCGCGTTCACGTAGAGAAGACCGGTCTCCGGATCGAACGCCGCCCCGCCCCACTCGGCGCCGCCGTCGTACCCGGGAAAGACCACCGTCCCGCGGTCGAGGGAGAGAGGCGCGAACGGGCCCTCACTCTTGAGCTTCGCGAACTCGGCGAGCGCCCACTGGTGCGCCTCGGGGGTACGGGTGGTGAGCATGTCCTTCGTGAGCACCTGGCGGGCGAACGGCTTCGGCAAAGTGGGCAACGGCTGCGTCGTGGACGCGATCTCTCCCGGTACGTCGCTCGCGGGAACGCTTCGGAGCTCGATGGGAAAGAGCGGCTCTCCCGTCGCGCGATCGAAGACGAAGACCAAGCCGTGCTTGGTCAGTTGAGCGACGGCGTCGACCGTCTTGCCGTTTCGCCGGACCGTAACCAGGCTCGGTGGGGACGGCAGATCGCGGTCGAGGATGTCGTGCCGGACCACTTGAAAATGCCAGAGGCGCTTGCCGGTCTCGGCGTCGAGGGCGAGGAGCGCGTTCGCGAACAGATTGTCGCCTTTGCGATCGGCGCCGTAGAAATCGGCGGCGGCGGAGCCGGTCGGGACATAGACCACTCCTCGCGCTTCATCGAGTGCCATGCCCGCCCAGTTGTTCGCGCCGCCGCTCTCGATCCAGGACTCGGTGGACCATGTCTCGTACCCGAGCTCCCCCGGATGAGGGATGGTGTGAAACGTCCAGCGCAACGCCCCGGTTCTCGCATCGTACGCGCGGACGTGGCCCGGTGAAGCGGGGAGATCCTCCCCCACGCGCCCTCCGACGATGACGGTGTCCTTGTAGACGACACCCGGCGACGTCAATTGAATCGACTGCGTCTCGGGGTCGCGGCCGAGGTTCGCGCGGAGGTCGATGCGTCCGCCCTCGCCGAAGGTCGCGACCGGTTCTCCGGTCTTCGCGTCGAGCGCGTAGAGAAAATGCTTCACCGCCGCGAACACCCGGCGATCGGAGCCGCTCGCCCAGTACATCACACCGCGATTCGGGCCCTGGCTTTGGATTCCCGAATCGAACTTCCAGAGGCGCTCTCCCGTCGCCGCCCGGAGAGCGAACGCCTTGTGCGACGGCGTCAGCGCATAGAGGACACCGTCGACGATGATGGGCTGGGTCTGGAGTCCCCCGGTTTCCCCGGTGTCGTACGTCCAGGCGACGTCGAGATCCTTCACGTTCCCGCGGTGGATCTGCCGCAGGCTAGAATACCGAATCTGCTCGGGACCGCCCCCATAAGACACCCACGTGCGATACTCGGGCAGGGCCAGGAGAGCGAGAACGATGAAAACCATGGGAGCGCGATGAGAGTATCAAAGAACTCCGTTGGCGCGATTTCGTTCGGGGTCGCGACCCTCGCCCTCGCCCTCGCCGCAACGGGCCTGGTGTTCGGTGTGGTGAACGCCGTTCTGCTGCGTCCGTTTCCGTTTCGCGAACCCGACCGTCTCGTCCTGATCTGGGATACAGAACGAGACCAGCGGGAAGCGCTCCAGATGACCTCGTTCTCGAACTTCGCCGACTATGCCGCTTCGAGCCGTGCCTTCGAGGCAATGGCCGCGTGGCAGCGGCCGACGTCGATGACTTTGAAGAGCACCGAAGCCGCGGAGGAGATCCCCGCGAGCGTCGTCACCGCGAGCTTCTTCAACGTGGTCGGAGTAGACCCCGTCCTCGGCCGCGCCTTCCTCCCCGAGGAAGGTTTCCCTTTCAACTCCCAAGCCGTCGTTCTGGGCCACGGACTCTGGCAGCGACGTTTTGGAGCTTCCCTCGACGTCCTGGGGACGACCCTCGTCCTCGACGGCGCCCCCTTCACCATCGTCGGTGTCGCACCGCCCGACTTCGAGAGCCCGGCCGGGGAGAGCGAGCTCTGGGTCCCGATGGCGTTCACACCGAATGCCATCGATCGCGGGCAGAACTATCTTTCGGTGATCGCCCGCCTGAAGCCCGCGGTCACTCTCGCGGAGGCGCAGGCCGAGATGGAGGTCCTCGGCAGCGCCCTGGAGCGCGAGTACCCCGCGACGAACGACGGCGTGCGGGCGCGGCTGGTTCCCCTGTCCGACCATGTTCTCGGGCCGGTGCGACCCGTGCTCTTGACGCTCCTCGGAGGGGTTCTGTTCCTCCTCGCCGTCGCTTGCGCCAACGTCTCCAATCTGGAGCTCGCGAAGTTGGTGTCGCGCGAGAGCGAGATCGCGATCCGTCTCTCGCTCGGAGCCTCGAGACTCCGGGTCTTCCTCTCGACTCTACTCGAGGCGATGTGGGTCTGGGCCGGCGGCGCCGCGGCGGCCCTGGTCGCCATCGTCTACGGATTCCCCGTCCTCTCGTCGCTCACCTCTGACCGGCTTCCTCGCCTTCTCGAAACGAGGGCCGACGGAGCGACCCTCGGATTCACCGTCCTCGCGGCGGCGGCGACGGCGCTCGCGTTCGGAATTCCGACAGCACTCTACGCGTCCCGAGAACGAGCCCTGCATCCCGGGGGGGCCGGGCGGGCCGGCCGAGGGCCTGCGACCGAGGATCCCGCCGGCCGCCGTCTTCGCCGCGCGCTCGTGGTGGCGCAGATCGCTCTCGCCTGCGTGCTCCTCGTCGGAAGCGGGCTCCTCGCGAAAAGCCTCCTTCAACTGAGCCGCGTGCCTCTGGGGTTCGAGGCCGAGAACGTCCTCGTGGTGCAGGTCGCCCTCGGCGATCCATACGCGGAAGAGGCCCGTCGAATCGCTTACTTCGAGGAGCTTCTCGGGAGGCTTCGTGTGCTCCCTTCGGTCACGTCCGCCGGCGCTTCGACGGTGATGCCGATGAATAAGTTCGGAATCGATTTCGACGTTCCCTACTACCTCCCCGGGAGCCCGGAGCCCGAGCGGGCAACGGCGCCCAAGGCGCGGTTCCGCGCCGCCACCCCCGAGTACTTTCGAGCGCTTCAGATGCCTCTTCTCTTCGGTCGAGACTTCACGTGGGAGGACCAAATCGATACGCCGCGGGTGGTCATCGTGAACCGTACCCTCGCACGGCGGCTCGGACGCGAGGAGATGGCCGTCGGGACAAGCTTTCGATTTTTCTGGGCGGACTGGCAGACCTACGAGGTCGTAGGCGTTGTCGAAGATACGCGAACGTACCGAACCTCCGACGAGCCGCTGCCGGAGCTCTTCGTCCCCTATTCCCAGAACCCGTACCTCGTCATGAACGTCGCGGTCAGAAGCTCGGGTCCGCCCGAGTCGCTCAGCGAGGCCGCGCCCTCCGTCGTACTGAGCCTCGACCCCGACGAGCCCGCAATCGGGACTACCACGCTTTCGACTCTCGTCTCCGCGACGATGGCGCGCGAGAATCTCGCGGCCCGACTCCTGGGACTCCTTTCGGCGGCGGCGTTACTCCTGGCTCTTGTAGGCGTCTACGCCGTGCTCTCCTTCACCACGAGGCGAAGGACTCGCGAGATCGGTATACGCATGGCTCTCGGAGCCGCACCCCGTGGCATTCTTAGGTGGGCGTTGAGACAGGGCGCGGTCCTGACGCTTTTCGGGATCGCCGTCGGCCTTCTGGTGTCGGCGGCGGCGACCGGGCTCCTCTCAGAGCTTCTTTTTGGCGTAGGCACCCGGGATCCGTTCATTTTCGCCGCGGCCCCGCTTCTGTTGTTCGTCCTGTCGATGACAGCATCGTACCTTGCCGTGCGGCCGGCGGTCCGGATCGATCCCGCGACCGCGTTTCGATCGGAGTAGCGTCTAGAAGAAGGTCTCTGATGGCAAAGCTTCCGAGCGAAGACAGCCTCTCCCGGGTGCGAAACCTGGTCGAGGTCTACTGCAAGAAGACGGGAACCACGACGCATCCCGAAAAGGACGTGACCGAGCTCGTGGTGCTCGGGCTCGCCCATAACCGCGACGAGCTCGGAAAGCCGCTCTGCCCCTGCCGGTTCTATCCCGACAAGAAAGAAGAGGTGCGGCACCGGACCTGGATCTGCCCTTGCGACGACATGCAGATCTACAAATATTGCCACTGTCTCTTGTTCGTGAACGAGAACGGTGAGCCCATCACCGAGCACCTCCCCGAGGATCACGAGGGCAAGGGGATCCGCGGCAACGTCCCCGACCCGACTCCCCACCTCGGCCGACCGCTGCGGGACAACGCGGAGGAAAGGGAGAAGGAGCGGAGAGAGCGTCCCTCTTAGATCGGGATTGACTGAAGGACGGGGTCGAAAACAGGTACAATAGCGTGTTGGCCCGGCCAGTAGAATGAATGACCTCGCAAAAAGATAGTTTCCACTCCTTCGGTCTGTCGCCCTCGACCCTTGAGGGGCTGTCGCAGATGGGCTACGAGAAGCCCACGCCCGTTCAGCACGATACCATCCCCGCGTTTCTCGAGGGGGCCGATCTCGTGGTTCAGTCCCGCACCGGAACGGGCAAGACCGCGGCCTTCGGGATCCCCATCGTCGAGCGGGTCGACATCGCCAGGGGAGAGATCCAGGCTCTGGTTCTTACGCCTACCCGCGAGCTGACGCTCCAGGTGCGGGAAGAGCTCGCGCGCATCGGAGCGGCGAAGGGCGTTCAGGTCCAGTCGATCTACGGTGGTGATTCGATGGCCGAGCAGGTGCGCGGCATCGAGGCCGGAGCGCACGTCGCGGTCGGAACTCCCGGTCGGGTGCTGGACCTCCTGAAACGTGGCTCTCTCCGCCTGGGCGCGGTCAAGTGCCTGGTGCTCGACGAGGCCGATCGGATGCTCGACATGGGCTTCGCCGTCGAGATGGGCCAGATCATGTCGTTCGTGCCCAAGGAACGACAGACGCTCCTGTTCTCGGCGACCGTTCCCCTGGGGATTCGCGGGATCATCTACAACTACCTGAAGGAGCCCCGCTGGGTCCTCCTCTCCGAGGACTTCGCCTACGTCAAAGAGGTCCGCCACACCTACATCATCACCCCGAAGATGCAGAAGGAAGTCGTCCTCGAGAAGATCATCGAGTACGATCAGTCCACGTCCTCGATGATCTTCTGCAACACCCGGGAGGAAGTGCGCTCGGTCGCGAACTTCCTGGTGCGCCGCGGGCTTCCGGCGGCGATGATCTCGAGCGATCTCCCCCAGCGAAAGCGCGAGCAGGTGATGGCCCGCTTCCGCACCGGCCAGATCCGCCACCTGGTCGCGACCGACGTCGCTGCCCGCGGGATCGACATCGAGGAGCTGTCCCACGTTTTCGTCTATTCCACTCCCGATTCGCCCGAGGCCTACATCCATCGGGCCGGACGCACGGGCCGGATCGGAAGGGGCGGCATCGTGGTGTCGCTGGTCTCCGCGACCGACCTCATGAGCTTCAACCGGATCGCGAATCGCTACCACCTTCAGCTCGAAGAGCGGTCCGTCCCGACCGAGGAAGAAGTCGAAATAAGGAAGACGGAGCGTCTGGTCGCGCTCCTCGCCCAGGAAGCGAGCGGCGTCTCCGCGGACGACGTCGAGGATCTCCGGTCGGTCGCCGACGCGATCTGCACCCACCCCGAGCGCCACCGTCTCATCGCCCATCTCATCCAGCGCGACGTCGGTGTCGGCGAGACCGAGACCACGGAAGAGGAGCCCGAAGCTCCCCCGGAGCCCGCCCCCTCCTCCGAGCCGAAGCCGAGCCAAGGCCAAGGACCAGGCCAGGGCCAAGGACCAGGCCCAGGCCCAGGCCAAGGACGGCGGCGGGGACGAAGGCGCGGGCGACGGCGCGAAGGAGGACCCGGATGACGAAATCGGTGCTCGCGGGACTGTTGCTGGCCGGACGCCTCGCGGCCGCTCAGGACGAAGCGGTCACCCTCCGGGCCGGGACTCTCATCGACGGGAAAGGCGGCGTGACCAAGGACGCCGTCATCGTCATCGAGGGCTCTCGAATCGCGCGCATCGGTGGCGAGCCCAAGGGAACGGTTCACGACCTTTCGCGGCTCACCGTGCTTCCCGGGCTCATCGATACCCACGTGCACATCTCCTCCCACTTCGGGAGGGATGGACGCTATACGAACGAGGGCGAGACGCCGGCGCAGTTCATCCTGTACGCGATGGAGAACGCCTACCGCACGCTGATGGCAGGCTTTACCACGGTGCAGAGTATCGGCGCCCCCCAGGACCTCGATCTACGGGACGGTATCGCTCGCGGCATCATTCCCGGCCCACGCATCCTCACCTCCATCCGCCCCGCGGACGAGAAAACCGGCACTCCCGAAGAGATCCGCGCGTTCGTCAGGGAGGTGGCGAAGGAGGGCGCGGACCTCATCAAGCTCTTCGCCTCCAAGAGCATCCGCGAGGGCGGCGCCCAGACCATGACCGATGAGCAGATCCAGGCCGGGTGCGACGAGGCGAGAAAGCTCGGCCTCAGGAGCTGGGTTCACGCCCACGCCGCGAGCGCGATGAAGGCCGCGACTCTCGCGAGCTGCACCGCCGTCACTCACGGGAGCCAGGGGACGGACGAGGTTTTCGCGCTCATGGCCGAGCGCGGAACGTACTTCGAGCCCAACATCGGGCTCGTCTCCCAGAACTACCTCGCCCACAAGCCCCAGTACTTCGGCATCGGGACCTACACCGAAGAGGGCTTCGCGTTCATGGAGCGAAACATCCCGATCAAGCTCGACATGTACCAGCGGGCGATGGAGCACCAGAAGCTCAAGCTCCTGATGGGAACCGACGCCACCGCGGGAGCCCACGGCCGAAACGCGGAGGAGATCGTCTATCGCATCGACAAGGCGGGACAAAAGCCGATGGACGCGATCCATGGCTCGACCTCCCTCGCGGCGGAGTCCCTCGGTCTCCAAGACAAGGTCGGCACGATCGCTCCGGGAATGGAGGCCGACATCATCGCCGTCGAGGGGAATCCCCTCTCGGACGCAACCGCTCTCCGCCGGATCGCTTTCGTCATGAAGGGCGGAAAGATCTTCCGAGAGTACCGGTGAAACCCCAATGAGACGAGAGGCATCTGGTTCTCTGCGCTCTCGTCGCAGTGTCGTACAGCCGGACGCTCACCGACGCTAGCGCAGTTTCAAAAGCTTCTGTCGAAGCAGGGATTCACGGTCGCGGGCAGCCAAGTCGTCCGCGTACTTCAGCCGGCGCTCAATCTCGGAATCCAGCTCGGCCTGGTGGTCGTAGTAGTAGGCGAGCGCAGCATGAATCTGCGCGAGCGATAGGTGCGGATACTGGAAGTGCATCTCCTCGGGGCTCGAGCCGTGAGCGAGCTTATCGATTGCCAGCTCGATGATCTTTACCTGAGTGCCGTCGATCCAGGCCACACCCTCTTCATCAAGCCGAATGCGACCTACCGAAACGGTGGACATGTACGCCTCTCCAGATCACTCTAGCATGAGCGACTCTCGAACCCAATCGATCCCAATCACCCGATGCGTCGAGCTAACGAGGTCAGAGGCTGGCAAGCGAGCTCGCACTCCCTTGTTCAAAGTCAGACTATGCTCGTCAGGCTGCCGCTCGGGGGCAAGGCCCTGGGCGATTATGAGCGCACAGTGGATCCGAACTGAAGAGCAAGACGAGATCGCTGTGGAAAGATTGGATATCCGCCTCAAAGCACTCGAGGATCGCCGACGCAACGAGTTTCTTCGCGGTCTTGCCGCCGATTTCGCGTCACTTCGCGCCCGCGAAGCAACTTGGCAGCACGAGACCGAAGAGCGCTTGGCGTGGGACCTTACCCTGGCTGACGACGGCGAGAACGAGTAGTCGAACGACGACCTGAATCCAGGAACGCTGGCTCCGCTCAAAGTGTCACAAAGTGGAGGAACGACCCTCGTTTCAATATCCGGCGGATAGCCTATTTACTGGGCCAGTAAATAGACGAATGGCAGTAAATTGTGGAACGCGTTCTCGTGCCCTGCTTCAATGGGGCCGCACTCTGATGAGCGCGGAAAAGTGTTTGTAGGCGAGCTCGCGCCGATGGGATTGAGTGCTTCAATGGGGCCGCACTCTGATGAGCGCGGAAAAAAGTCATACCGCCGCGGGTGGGCCGCCGCCGTAGCGGGCTTCAATGGGGCCGCACTCTGATGAGCGCGGAAAACTTTCGGATGGCTTCGGCGACCTCGTAGGATTCGGTGGCTTCAATGGGGCCGCACTCTGATGAGCGCGGAAAAACGATCGCGGACCCCGCTTCCTCGTGGCCACTTCTGCTTCAATGGGGCCGCACTCTGATGAGCGCGGAAAATCACCGCACCCCCTTGCGCGCGAATAACCCCGCAGTCGCTTCAATGGGGCCGCACTCTGATGAGCGCGGAAAACCGAGGAGCGCAGCGCCGATACGCTCGCCGGCGTCGTGCTTCAATGGGGCCGCACTCTGATGAGCGCGGAAAAAACAAGGCAATCGCCATGCCCGCATACCACCACACCGTGCCTCAATGGGGCCGCACTCTGATGAGCGCGGAAAATCGCCATCTTTCGGCTGTTCGAGCCCGAGCCACCCAGCTTCAATGGGGCCGCACTCTGATGAGCGCGGAAAAGGGCGGGCTCGACCTACGTCCACAACGAGGGCATCGAGCTTCAATGGGGCCGCACTCTGATGAGCGCGGAAAAGATGCTCTCCACCATCTGCACCTCGGTCTCGGAGCCGCTTCAATGGGGCCGCACTCTGATGAGCGCGGAAAACTCTCCATCCTGGACGACGACTACCCGGTTGTGACGGCTTCAATGGGGCCGCACTCTGATGAGCGCGGAAAAGCGTGAATCCGGTTCGTCGTCTGGATGCGGAACTGCTGCTTCAATGGGGCCGCACTCTGATGAGCGCGGAAAAGTGCATGCACCGGGCAGTCCAACGCTGGCCGTCGCGCTTCAATGGGGCCGCACTCTGATGAGCGCGGAAAAGAGCTCGGGCTTGCTGCTAGAACACTGAGGATCCGCGTGCTTCAATGGGGCCGCACTCTGATGAGCGCGGAAAACGTTCGATGCGCGA
>CAZKNR010000218.1:0-5402 GCA_964553925.1 uncultured Acidobacteriota bacterium | reverse complement strand
GCGCAGCGGCCAGACGACGGCTGACATGGCGAACGGGCCGGTACAGAGGATTCAGCCGTTTCCGGAAACGGTCGCGCTCCTCGAGAGCCTGGGATCGAAGAACAATCACCGCTGCATGAGCTGTTAGCACCGGAGCCAGTGACGCGGCGTTCACCTCGACGCACGGTGTCCCGACGCTCGAGAGTGCTCTTGACGACGCCGGCACGAACAGGGTAGCCCGTCGCGGTGACGACACCGAACGGAGGAACCATGCCGTCGCTCCAGCAGAACCAGAGGACGCGATCGATCCTTCAGCCGGTATTGCGAAGCCCCGATGCGATGCCGTTGATGGTCAAAAGAATGGCGTAAAGCAGATCCTCCTGCTCCTCGGGACCCTTCTCCCCCGCCTTCCGATGGCGGGCAAGAAGCTCGACCTGAAGGTAGCTCATCGGATCGACGTAGGGGTTGCGGAGCTCAATCGAGCGGCGGAGCACCGGGGTCTTCTCGAGTAGGAATTTCTGCTCCGTCACCTGAAGGAGCCGGGTTCTCGTCGTCTGGTACTCCTCTTCCAGTCGCTCGAAGATCGCTCTGCCCCCTCGACCGGAGAGCCGCTCCGCGTAATGCCTCGCGATCCGGAAATCGGCCTTGGCGAGAGCCATCTCGATATTGGAGAGCATGCTGCGGAAGAACCGCCAATCCCGGTGCATCTCTCGGAGGAGCGCGAGATGGACTCTCGGCCGCTCCCTCACGAACGCGTCGAGGGCCGAGCCGACACCGAGCCAGCCCGGAAGCAGGTGCCGGCTCTGGGTCCAGCCGAAGACCCAGGGTATGGCTCTCAGATCGGCAAGGCTCGTCGAGCGTTTCTCCCTGCGAGCGGGTCTGGAGCCGATGTGGAGGTGCTCGAGCTCCTCGACCGGAGTCGCCTCCAGGAAGTACCTCGCGAAGCCCGAAGTGTCGGCGACGACCGATCGATAGGACGAAAACGCCGTCTGGGAAAGCTCCTCCATGACTTCCCGAAACCGGGCCATCCGCTGGTCCTCGACCTCGTCGCCGGAATCGCTGAAATCGCCGAAATCAAAGCTCGCCTCGATGACCGCCGAGGTCACCACCTCCAGGCTCCTCAAGGCAATCTCGGGAAGCCCGTACTTCGAGGAAACCACCTCGCCCTGCTCGGTGATCTTGATGCGACCGCGGAGCGTTCCCCGCGGCTGAGCCAGGATCGCTTCGTGACTCGGCCCGCCCCCTCGGCCCACACTCCCGCCCCGCCCGTGGAAGAGGAGCAGCTCGGCCCCGTGCCCGCGGGCGATCTTCGAGAGCGCCCCCTGGGACTTGTGGAGCTCCCAGCTCGAGGTGAGGATGCCTCCATCCTTGCAACTGTCGGAGTAGCCGACCATGACTTCCTGGAGATTTCCCTGCGCTTTCACGACCGGGGCATAAGCGCGGTTCTCGAGCAGTCGCGAGACGACCTCGGGAGCTCGCCTGAGATCCTCGATGGTCTCGAAAAGAGGCGCTACCCGAAGCCGCGCGACGAGCTCGCGAGCTCCGACCGCCGGCTGGTAGAGGCCAGCCTCTTTGGCGAGAACGAGGACCGCGAGCACGTCGCTCACGTCCTTCGCCATGCTGATGACGTAGGTTCCGATCGCACTCGGGCTCAGCTCGTCGAGGGCTCGCCGCGCCACCCGGAACACGGCGAGGGTCTCTCTCGTCGACTCGCTCGGTCGGGCTTCGCTACTTAGAAGCGGTCTCGGCGTAGAAAGCTCCAAGGTGAGCCATTCGACCCGTTCGGCTTCCCTTCGCTCTCCATAAGGCGCGAGGCCCAGCTCGCGGGTGATTTCCGAGAGTGCCTCGGTGTGGCGCGCCGCCGACTGGCGCAGATCGAGCTTCGCGAGGTGGAGTCCGAAGGTCGAGACCTGCCGCATCAGCCGGCTCACCAGAGAAGCCGATTGCGTGGCGTTCGCACGGAGACTCTCTTCGATCGAAGACAGGTCCTGGTAGAGCTCGTTCTCCGAGTGATAGGCGCCATCTTCCCGAGAGCTCACCGCCGTCCGCTCGAGCCGCTCGCGGACATAGCCGAGCATCTGGCGAAAGGGTTCGTGGGGGTTTCGCAGCAGGACCCGGCTCGCGAGGTCTGGAAATTTCTCCCGGTAGCGCTCGAGACCTTCGATCAGGCGTGGGCGGGGCGGGCAGTGTCGCTCGGATTCGCTCAGCCGGGCCCCGAGGTCTTCCACCGCCTTTCGGTACTTCGAGAGAACGAGCGCTCGGTGCCGGTTCAGCGTTTCCCAGGTGACCTCCGCGGTCACGTGGGGATTGCCGTCGCGGTCGCCTCCGACCCAGGACCCGAAGCGAAGGGGTGCTTTCGGCTCGGCAAGCACGAGCCCCGGAACCAGGGGGGCCACGCGGTGGAGCTCTTCGATCAGATCCGGCACCGCATCGAAGAGGACGTCGTCGAAGTAGTAGAGGGCGTTCGATACTTCGTCGAGCACCTCGGGCTGATAGTGCCTCAGCTCGTCAGTGAGCCAGATCGATTCGACCTCTTTCTCGAGAGCATGGACGACCTGCTCTCGCGCCAGAGGCGGGAGATCTCTGCGATCGAGCTCGGACAGCAAGTCGGCGATGCGGCGGTGCTTCTCGAGGACGCTTCGGCGCACCGCCTCGGTTGGATGCGCGGTTATGACCAGCTCCACCGCGAGCCTTTCGAGCACGCCAAAGAGTGCTCCGGCGTCGGCCCCGGAGCGTGCGAGCCGGGTGAAGAGGTGGGCGAGCGAGCCCGGCTGGGGCTGCGCGGTCTCGAGCGCATAGTACCGCCGTCGCCGGATGCGATGGTGCTGCTCGGCGATGTTCGTGAGCTGGAAGTAGACGGCGAAGGCGCGGATGACGCCGATGGCCTTCTTCCGATCGAGGCTCCGCAAAAGCGCCAGAAGCTCGCGCGCGGGGGCGGACCTGCGCCTATCCGATCGATTCAAACCGCGGCGAAGGGATTTCGAAAGCCCGCGGATGAGCTCCTCGGTTTCGAAGAGCTCTCGCCCTCCGTGCCGCTTCATGCAATCGCCGAGGATTTCTCCCAGCCTTCTCACGTCGGCCCGTAGAGGGAGGTCCTTCTCGGCCATCGAGCTCCATTAGAGCACGGCTTGCGGTCATCGCAGAATTCAGCATAAACGACAAGACAGTCTAGACCGCTCGCGGCTTCGTCTCAACGCGCGCCTGGGTCCAAGCCTCTCCCTTCCAGGTGTCGCCGGGCAGAAGCTCGATGAGCCGCGCCGCGACGACTGACGCGGCTGCGTGGACGTCCCACGTGAAGTCGGCAGCGAGCAGCGGGCTGATGTCGGCCGTGAACAGCGGATCACGCCGTTTGAGCGCAATGTTTTCCTCGAACTGTGCGCGCGTGACGCCATCGCCTTCATGCTCCATATATGCGGAAAAAGCGGCGACGATCCGGGCTGGATCAACGTCGGGTCGCTGGAGGGCCGTCGCCAAGTCGAACAGGTCGCGGCCCTGCTTGCGCTGTGCCGTTCGCAGTGTCTTCAGGGTGGTTTGAGGGCTCGTGCAAGATTCAGAGCTACGAACTCGACGAGCTCCTCGGAACGAAGCCGCGCGCACTTGAGGCCGTAAACCGAGAAATGCTCCCGCGTGTTAGTTTCGATCTTGAGCTTCAGCGGCACCGGAGGCGCATCTTCGGAATCGAAGCGGCAGACGAAGGTGATGGGCCCGGCAGGCTCCGCCTTCGTCTGCACGAGATCGATATCCTCAGAATACCGGGCCGCAGGCTTAAGGTGAAGCTTATACAGCGCCGTTCCACCGCGGAGCGCGAGCGCTTCATGCAGGAGCGGATGCGAGAAAATCTCGACGAGCGCGCGGCTGATGACGAGATCCTGCTCGACCTGGAAATCCTGGACCCACGGCGCCTGCGCTCGCCACTCGGTAACGTAGTCGCGCGAAATCACAGGTCGGCCTGCACGTCGGCGTTGAGGTAAAGTTTCCAGCCCTCATCCCGCGGCGCGCGCGCGCGCGCACCTCCCGGGAGCAGCACAGTCGATTGTTTGGCATGCTCACGAACGTAGTTCTTCAAACGCACCGCCTTCTCGCCCGCGCCAACGCGCTCGAGCAGGTATCCCAGCCGCTGCGCCCAAGGGATCGCAGCGGTGCGTGCCACTGCGGCCAGCTTTTCCGGATCGATTCGCTCGGCCAGTTCAGAGAGAACGGTCGCCACCTGATCGAGGCCGCCGGCATGATGCTGATAGCCGACAAGGTCCAATGCCGTCGCCTCCGGCGTGGAGACGAGCAGATTGCCGCGTGGCGTGTTGAAGCTCTGGACGGGCACTGCGGCGATACGCTTGCGGACCATGAAGGCAACGCGTGCCATGCCGCATGCGAGGGGGCGACGGTGCTTCGGAAGGAACACCTGGAATTCTTGCGGACGCTGATGCGCAGCGCCGTGGTACTGTGCGGCCGAGAGTAACCCGGCGTAATAGCGGAGATTGAGGCGCTTCATGAGCGCCGGGATAAACTGCTCGGCCGGCAGGCAGCCGATTGACCTGTATTCAGGCGGAACGATCACGTAGAAGCCCCGCGCCGGAGACGCGACGAGCTTCTTTTTAGCAAGACGGTTGAGAGCGAGCTTCGTAGCGGCAGCGGAAACGCCGAGCGCGACCTTCGCCTCACGCGAGACGAAGTGGTGGCGGCCGCTTGCGGCCAGAGTATTGATGTATTCCCGGGCGTTGGGGTACGTTGCGCTTGATTTCATTCGCGTAAAGTATCATTTTTAGATACTTTACGCTAACGAATAAGTCGCGGCTGGCAACAATCACCCCATAAACTTGTGTCTAGGCGAACGAAAGGGGGTCCCCGTCCGCGGTGAGCCAGATCGATTCGACCTCTTTCTCGAGAGAATGGACGACCTGCTCTCGCGCCAGAGGCGGGAGATCTCTGCGATCGAGCTCGGACAGCAAGTCGGCGATGCGGCGGTGCTTCTCCAGGACGCTTCGGCGCACTGCCTCGGTCGGATGCGCGGTTATGACCAGCTCCACCGCGAGCCTTTCGAGCACGCCAAAGAGCGCTGAAGCGTCGGCCCCCGAGCGCGCGAGCCGGGTGAAGAGATGGGCGAGCGAGCCCGGCTGGGGCTGGGCAGTCTCGAGCGCATAGTACCGCCGCCGCCGGATGCGATGGTGCTGCTCGGCGATGTTCGTGAGCTGGAAGTAGACCGCGAAGGCGCGGATGACGCCGATGGCCTTCTTCCGATCGAGGCTCCGCAAAAGCGCCAGAAGCTCGCGCGCGGGATTCGACCTGCGCCTATCCGATCGATGGAAACCGCGGCGAAGGGATTTCGACAGCCCGCGGATGAGCTCCTCGGTTTCGAAAAGCTCTCGCCCTCCGTGCCGCTTCATGCAATCGCCGAGGATTTCTCCCAGCCTTCTCACGTCGGCCCG